>JAJZFF010000165.1 GCA_021805485.1 Pseudomonadota bacterium | reverse complement strand
ATCGGCGATTACATCACGGTGCTTCGCGACGGCCGGGTCGCCGCGCATGCGCCGATGCAGGGCATCGACATGGGCTGGATCCTGCACCGGATGCTCGGCGACACCACGCTCGACGTGCCGCATCACGGCAATGTCGCGACCGGCGCGCCGATCCTCACGGTCGCCGACCTGCGCTGCCCGCGCACGGAGAACGGCGTGTCGGTCGAGGGCGTGTCGCTCGAGGTGAAGCGCGGCGAGATCGTCGGCCTGTTCGGGCTGATGGGCGCGGGGCGGACGGAACTGCTCGAATGCCTGATGGGGCTGCACCCGGAATCGACCGGCCAGGTCACGCTCGCCGGCGAGACGCTCGATCCGCGCCTCGGTCTCGACCAGCGGATCGCCCGCGGCATGATGCTGATCCCCGAGGACCGGCAGGCCGCGGGCATCGTGCAGACGATGACGCTGGGCGAGAACATCACCCTCGCAAATCTTGGTCAATACGAAAACTTCGGCTGGCTGAAACGCAATTTCGGCGCGTCCGACATCGCCGCGACGATCCGCAACCTCGCGATCAAGGCGTTTTCGCCCACGCAGATGATCACCACGCTCTCCGGCGGCAACCAGCAGAAGGCGATCGTCGGCAAGGCGCTGCTGATCCGCCCGCAACTGCTGCTGATGGACGAGCCCGGCCGTGGCATCGACGTGAAGGCGAAGGCGGAGATCTTCAGCATCATGAACCGTCTCGCCGCCGAGGGCATCGGCATTCTCTTCGTCTCGTCCGAGGTGAAGGAGATCGTCGCCCTCGCCGACCGGACGATCGTGATGTCCGAAGGGCGCATCACGGCGGAATTCGCGCGCGGCGCCTACGACGAACAGGATCTCATGCGCGGCGCCGCCCGCGCGCGGGAGGCGGCATGAGCGGACAATCGGAACAGGTCGAGAGAATGAGCGAGACAGTCGAAACCTCCGCACCCGCCTCGGCCCCGGCGCTGGCGGCACTGCTGCTGCGCTTCCGCGCCTTCGTCGCGCTGATCGTGATCATGGCGCTGTTCGCCTTTCTCTCGCCGGCGTTTCTCACCTGGTCGAACATCATCACCGTGCTGGTGCAGTCCTCGATCAACGGCCTGCTCGCGATCGGCATGACATTCGTCATCGTCTCCGGCGGGATCGACCTTTCGGTGGGCTCCATCGCCGGGCTTTGCGGCATGATCGTCGGCGCGCTGATCGATGTCGGGCTGCCGGTGCCGTTCCTGGGCGTGGTGATCTACCCGCATGCCTGGGCGGCGGTCGCCATCGCGCTGGCCGCCGGCGCGCTGATCGGCGCGATCAACGGCTTCGTCATCACCAGGATGAAGGTCGCCCCCTTCATCGCGACACTCGGCATGCTCTACATCGCGCGCGGCATCGCCCTGCTCAGCAACAACGGTTCGACCTTTCCCTTCCTCGACGGGCACAAGGCGCTCGGCAACCGGGGCTTTCCCTGGCTCGGCAACGGGCTGCTGCTGCACATCCCGGTGCCGATCTGGCTGCTGGTGATCGCGAGCGTGGTGGCCACGGGCATCGCCGAGCGCACGAAGTTCGGCCGCCATGTCTACGCGATCGGCGGCAACGAGCGCGCGGCCGCGCTCTCCGGCGTGCGGGTGCTCGCGGTGCGCGCGCGGGTCTATGTGATTTCCGGCGTGCTGGCGGCGCTGGCGGGCATCGTCATCGCCGCGCAGCTCGACTCCGCGGGGGCGGCGGCCGGCACCGGCTACGAGCTGAACGCCATCGCCGCGGCGGTGCTCGGCGGCACGTCGCTGATGGGCGGCAAGGGAACGATCGGCGGCAGCGTGATCGGCGCGCTGGTGATCGCCGTGCTGGTCGACGGGCTGATCCTGCTCGGCGTGTCGGATTTCTGGCAGATGATCATTACGGGTTTCGTGATCGTGCTGGCGGTGGCGATCGACCAGGTGCAATTCCGCGGCGTGCGCATGCCCTGGGGCCGGCGCCGCGACAAGGAGGTGACGCCCTGAACAGCGTTCAGGAAGTTGCAAATAACCAACACGTTCAACAGCAAGCGGAGGAACTGACCATGAAACTCAAGACACTGCTCGGCTCGGCCTGCCTCGGCGCCGTGCTCGCCGCATCGGCGGCGCTGCCGGCCCATGCCGCCACCCAGCCGGCGATCCATTCGCAGAAGGGCAGCAACGGCAAGACGATCGCCATCTTCGTCCCCTCGCTCAGCAATCCGTTCTTCGTGGCGGAGGAAAAATTCGCCGCCGAGGAAGCGACGAAGCTCGGCTACGGCACGATGGTCGCGAGCCATAACGGCAATGCCTATACCCAGCTCAACCTGATCAAGACCGCGATCGCGCGCCACGTCGCCGCGATCATTCTCGACAATGCGGGCGCGGATTCGTCGATCTCGGCGGTGAAGCTCGCGACCAAGGCGGGCGTTCCGGTCTTCCTGATCGACCGCGAGATCAACGCCAAGGGCATCGCCAAGGCGCAGATCGTCTCCAACAACTTCCAGGGCGCGCAGCTGGAGGGGACGGAGTTCGCGAAGCTGATGGGCTACAAGGGCACCTATGTCGAGCTGACCGGCCTGCCGTCGGACACCAACGCCAAGGTCCGCTCGCAGGGTGTCGCCAGCGTGCTCAAGCATTTCTCCGGCATGAAGATGGTCGCCGTGCAGACCGCCGACTGGTCGCAGTCGAAGGGCTTCCAGGTGACGCAGACGCTGCTCGAGGCGCATCCGCACATCAAGGGCCTGATCGCCGACAACGACACGATGGCGATGGGTGCTGAAGCGGCGCTGCTCGCGGCCCACAAGCCGAACGTGATCGTCACCGGCTTCGATGGCAGTCCGGACGTGATCAATTCGATTCGCAAGGGCCAGATCAAGGCCGACGTGCTGCAGCCGATCGCGACCTTCTCGCGCGAGGCGGTGATCGAGGCGGACAAATACATCCGCACCGGCAAGACCGGCAAGCCTGAGAAGCAGGAGCTGAACTGCACGCTGATCACCAAGGCGAATGTCGGCGACTACACCAACTGGGCGATGAAATCGAAATCCTGAGCTGGCGGCTCGGCAACCACCCGGCGGCCCTTCGCGGGGCCGCCGGCAAAAATCGATCTGAACACCGACGGAACGGGGCGGCGAATGCTCAACGGGGCGCTGATCGGCTGCGGCTTCTTCGCGCAGAACCAGCTTCGGGCCTGGGCGGAGGCCGGCGATGCCGGCATCGTCGCCCTGTGCGACCGGGATGCGGCGCGGCTTGCGGCAACCGCGGCGCGCTTCGGCATCGCCCGCACCTATGACGACGCGGCGGAGATGCTCGCCCGCGAGCGGCCCGACTTCGTCGACATCGCGACCACCGTGGCCTCCCACGTGCCGCTGGTGACGCTGGCGGCGCGCGCCGGCGTGCCGGTGATCTGCCAGAAGCCGTTCACCGAAACGCTCCCCGAGGCGGCGGAGCTGGTCGAGACCTGCCGGCGGGCGGGCGTGAAGCTGATGGTGCACGAGAATTTCCGCTGGCAGGCGCCGATCCGCGCGGTGCGCCGCGTGCTCGATGAAGGCGAGATCGGCCAGCCGTTCTGGGCGCGCATCGCCTTCCGCTCGGCCTATGACGTGTATGCCGGACAGCCCTATCTGGCCGAGGGATCGCGCTTCATCATCCAGGATCTCGGCATACACCTGCTCGATGTCGCGCGGTTTCTGTTTGGCGAGGTGACGACCCTGGCGGCGCGGACCCAGCGGGTGAATCCCCGCATCGCCGGCGAGGACGTGGCGACGATGATGCTCGGCCACGCGGCGGGGGTGACGACGGTCGTCGATTGCAGCTACGCCAGCGCGCAGGAACGCGAGCTGTTTCCGCAGAGCCTGATCGAGATCGACGGGGCGCGCGGCACGCTGCGGCTCGGCGCCGATTACGAACTCGTCGTGCACGCCGATGGCGCGACGCGGCGCGAGACCGTCGCCCCCGACGAGGCGCGCTGGGGACCGGCGCCCTGGCACGGCATTCAGCACAGCGTGTTCGACATCCAGGAGCATTTCATCGCGTGCCTGCGCGGCGGGCGCGAACCGGAAACCTCGGGGGCGGACAATCTCCGCACCCTCGCGCTGGTCGAGGCGGCCTATCTGTCGGCGCAGCGCGGCGGCGCGCCGGTCGATCCCGCCGCGCTCGTGGCGGCGGCGCGGGACGAGGCCGGGGGCTGACCCGAAAGGGGAGGAGACTGGCTCGGGCGCGGTCGCCGGCTGCCGCGGAGGTTGTCAGCCGGTGGCGAGCGGCGCCTCTCCCATGCGGCTCAACGCGGCGAATACCGAACGAACCGGCCCGGACCAGTCGCCGAGATGCTCCTGGCGATGAAGGGTGATCGAGTCGTACCATGGCGTATCGGTCCGGCCGAGCAGCCAGCGCCAGTCGCACGAAGCCGAAAGCAGAACGTGACACGGCTTGCCCATCGCGCCGGCCAGATGGGCGATCGACGTGTCGACGGTCACGAGGCCGTCGAGATGGTGAAGGATGCCGGCGGTGGCGCCGAAGTCGGTGATCCGGGATGCCAGGCTGTCGATCTCGTAGTCCGCGCATCGCGCGCCAAGCTGCAGCGCGACGAAGCGCACTCCGGGGAGATCGAACAGGCTGGAGAGTGCGCCGGGCGGCAACGAGCGTCGCCGGTCGTTGTTGTGGCCGGGATTGCCGGCCCAGACCAGTCCGAAGACCCGTTCGCCACGGCGCGGCGCGAGATCGGCGAAGCGCGCGATCTCGGCGTCCGGCGCCGCGAGATAGCCGCCGGACGCCGGGATCGCGGACGGCGTGAGGCGAAGGACATGAGGCAGGCTCATCTGGTCGATCGCGCAGTCGACATCGGCGGGCGCCGGATCATCGAGCCGGCAAAGGCCGATGCCGAGATGCGCGAACAGCGGGAACAGTGGCGCATGGCAGGCGAGGGTGACGCGGCGCGCCTGCGCGGCCAGCGCGGGCAGGAAGCGCGCGAACATGATCGTATCGCCCAGACCCTGTTCCGCGCGGACGAGCAGGTGGCGGCCGGCCAGCGATTCGCCGCGCCAGACGGGTGCCGGCAGACGGTCGAAATGCGGGCCATAGATCGGATGACGCTTGCGCCATTCATACGCCTCGAACCCGGTCGCGAAATCGCCGGACAGCAGGGCGGCGACGCCGCGGTTCCATTGCGCCACGGCGAAATCGGGATCGAGCGCGATGGCCCGGTCGCACAATGCGATGGCTTCCGCCGTATCGCCACGGATGGTGCGCAGCACGGCCAGGCTGGCCAGCGCCTCCCGCAGGTCGGGATTGATCTCGAGTGCCGCGCGCAGGTCGGCCTCGCCCTCATCGATCCGGTCGAGCCCGATCAGCGCGTTGCCGCGGTTGAGCAAGGCCCCCGCATGGCCGGGCTGCGCGGCGAGCACCAGATTGAAGAGGTCGATGGCGGGGCCCGGCTTGCCGAGCGCCGAGAGTGCTGAGCCAAGGGTGAACCGTGCGTGGTCGCAGCCCGGATCCAGCGCCAGGGCCAGGGCCGCGCAGCGCGCCGCCTCGGCGTTGGCGCCGGCCGCCAGATGGGCCGCGGCCAGTCCGGCCTGCGCCGGCGCGAAGCCCGGCCGCAGCCTTACCGCCTCGGCATAGGCTGTGACCGCGCCCGCCGCATCGCCGCGGTCGATCCGCACCGCGCCGGCGACCATCCATCCCTCCGCCAGGTTCGGCATGGCGGCGCAGGCGGCAGAGGCGTCGCGTTCCGCGGCATCGAGCGCGCCGAGCGACCAGAGCGCCAGCGCCCGGTTGGCGAGCGCCGCGGGAAAGCCGGGCAGGACCTCGAGCACGCCGGTGAAGCATGCCGCCGCTTCGGCGTAATTGCCGCTCCCATGGGCCGCGAGCCCTCCGGCGAAAAGCTGTTCGGGCGAGGCGGAGGACGCGAGCACATTCTGATCCATGCCCGCAGCTTAAAGAGATGAGCTTAACGAAACCTTACGGGCGCCGCCCGCCGGCGCGGTTCAGCGGTCGGCGACCGCGGTGCCGTAATCCTGCAGCTGCGGCGCGTGTCCTTCGGCCAAGGCGGTGAGGCTCGCCGGCACGTCGCCGATCTGCTCGGCATAGATCCAGCTGTCGGCCAGCACCTGCTGGACGAAGCGGCGGGTGGCCGCGTTCGGGATCGATTCGATGAAGATCAGCGGATCGCCGCCGTCCTTGATCGTGTCGACCCATTTCGACGCGGCGACCGGGCCGGCATTGTAGCTGGCCAGAATGTCGAGCAGGTTGCGCTTCACGTCGGGCTGGGCCGCCAGGTAGCGCAGATAGGACTGGCCGAGCGCGAGGTTGGCCGCCGGATCGTCCAGCCGGTCGGCGATGCCGTAGCGGTGCGCCATCGCGAGCGCGGTCGCCGGCATCAGCTGCATCAACCCGCGCGCGCCGACCACGGAAACGGCGCGCGGGTTGAAGCCGGATTCGGTGCGGGCGAGCGCGTAGACCAGCGCGGGATCGACGCTGAATCCGCCGGCCGGGTGCAGGGCGGGCAGGGGCAGCTTCACCCCGGCAATTTCGTTGCCCGGCAGGACGCGGGTGAGCGCCACCGCGACATCGATCAGCCCGGCGCGCGCGGCGACGCGCAGTGCCGCGCGGCCGAGATTGGGATCGGACTTGATCTGCGGCCACAGGCTGCGCAGGGCGAGCGCCGCATCGCTGTCGCGGCCGACCTGCAGCAGCGCGAAGGCGAGGGCGCCTTCCGGCTGCGCCGCGACCGCCTCGACATCGGCTTCGGACAGGCTGGCGGCAAGGCTGCTGCCGCCGAGATCCCGGCCGAGCAGCCGTCCGGCGAGCATGCCGTAGAACGTGCCCGAATTGTTCGCCGCCTTGCCGAGCCAGGCGAGATAGGCGTCCGCCTGCCCAAGGCGGAGTGCCGCGCGCGCGGCCCAGAAGGCGCCGGCGGCGTGCCGGTCGGGCCCGCAATCGGGCGATTCGGCGGCGTGCTCGAAGAAGGGCAGCGCCTCGGACATCCGGCCCAGCCGCCAGGCGGCGAGGCCGGCGACGAAATCCGGGTCCCACACCCGGTTGCCGCCTTCCTTGGCCGCGGCGGCGGCGATCGAAAGGGCCTGTTCGTAATCGCCGCGGTCGAAGACCTGACGGGCGACGATCGCGCGCAGCGCCGCGCCTTGGGCGAAGGAGATATGATTGTCGTTCCGGATCAGGCCGATGGCGCGGCCGCTCTCGCCGCTGCCGCTCAGGCGCTGCACATATCCGGCAAGGCGCATCGGCACCCGGACTCCTCCGGCCGGCGGCGTCGCCGCGCCGGTGGGGACGATTTCGGGCTCCGGCAGGTAGTCGACCGTTGCGGGCGGCATGTGGCCCCCGCGCGGCAACCGCTTGGCCAGCAGCGCGCGGATGCGGTTCGTGCCGGGCTGGCCGCCATAGGCCTTGAGCCAGGCCTCGAGTTCATGCGGCGTCGAATGGTGATAGGGGCCGAGATAGAGCTGCGCCTGCACCTGGCCCATCAGCATGTCGTTGTCGAGCCGGTGGATCAGCGCCGCCGCCTCGGCCACGCGCCCCGCGGCCTGATCGGCGAAGATCCGGCGATACAGCGTCACGTCGCTCGGCGCGAGCGGGCGGGCGAGCACCACCTCGGCGCCGTTCGCCGGCGTCGAGCGCGGGATCGCATACGCTACGGATTCCGGGCGCGATGCAGCGCCCTGCTTGTCGGTCGAAGGCCCCCTGAGTCCGGCCGGCGCCGCATGTGCGATCGCGGGCATACCGACGGACAACGCCGCCGTGACGATGCACGCCCGGGCGACGCTTAGGCGGGAGAGCTTTTTAACGGCCCCTCGCATGACCGTTCGGCTACACGCCAAATTCCCGGCTGGGCAAGCTCTCCAAGAGGGCAAAATTCTAAAAAAATATACAAAACAAGGAAAACCGCAGGACTTGCGGCCGAATAATTTTCAACTTTTCGTGATGTCTTGTGAATTTCGCATGTCAGCATCGCGCAGGATGCGGGATTCGACACATTCGCGCCGCAATTCCAGAAGGTCCGCCCAGGCGAGGCGCTTCGCGGCGGGCTGCCGCAGCAGGTAGGCGGGATGGTAGGTCGGCAGGGCGCGCAGCGTCTGGTCGAGCCCCTCGATCGTCACCTCCCGCCACTTGCCGCGCAGCCGGGTGATGCCGTCCTTGCCGCCGATCAGCGCGCGCACCGCGACGGCGCCGAGCAGCACCAGCCGTTCCGGCCGCACCAGGGCGATGTGGCGGTGCAGAAACGGCAGGCATTGCGCGATTTCGGTATCCGACGGCGTGCGGTTCCCCGGCGGCCGCCAGGGCACGACGTTGACGATGCGCACGGTGCCGCGGTCGAGGCCGATGCTGCCGAGCATCTTGTCGAGCAACTGGCCGGCGGGGCCGACGAAGGGCCGGCCGATGCGGTCTTCCTCGCCGCCCGGCGCCTCGCCGATGATCATGATCCGCGCATCCTCGGCGCCGTCCGCGAAGACGAGCTGCGTCGCCGTCCGCTTGAGCGCGCACTGGTCGAAAGCCTCGAGGGCGGCGCGCAACTCGGCGAACGAGGCGGCGCCGGGCGCGGACGGGGCGGTGGGAAGCCGCACGACGGTGCCCGGCGCGGACGGGGCGGCCGGAGCGGGCGAGGCCGGGCGCGATGCCGCCGCGCGGTCGGGCGGCGTTTCCAGCAGCGCCTCGTCCGCGCCCCATTCGGCCTGCAGCGCCAGGGCGGCGAGCAGGGCGGCGCGGATCATGAT
>JAJZFF010000353.1 GCA_021805485.1 Pseudomonadota bacterium | reverse complement strand
CCAGCACCAGCCGCAGTGCGAGGAACGCCGCCAGCCCCAGCCCGGCGGCGACCAGGCGGAATTTCTCCACCGCACCGCCAGCAACGATGAAGCTGCTGGCCAACGAGGCCGGCTTCGCCAGCGTCAGCGCATCCGGCCCCCAGATCACCACGCTCATCTGCTCGGCAACGATCATGGCGCCGACGGTGATGAGGATCTGGCGCAGATGCGCGCCATAGACGCGGCGGATGACGACTCGTTCGAAGACGAGACCCAGCCCGCCGCAGACCAGGGCCGCAGCCCCGCCGGCCGCGACCAGTGCCAGCAGATTCGCCGCCAGACCGGGCGCGGCGACGAGCGCGGGAAGCCGCGCCCAGACACTGGCGGCGATGAAGGCGCCGAAGCCGACGAAGGCGCCATGGGCGAAGTTCAGCACATCCATCAGGCCGAAAATCAGCGTCAGGCCCGAGGCCATGAGAAACAGCAGCATCCCCATCGCGAGGCCGGAGGCGGAGAGTGTCAGCCAGTCGGCGAAGCCCATCGCCGGCAGCGCGGCCAGGAGCAGTATCGGCACGGCCAGGATCGGCGCGGCATCGCCCGTCCTCACGGCTGGCAGCCTCATTGGTGGCTGCCCAGATGCAGGCCGAGCAGACGCACCTGCAGCGACGTGTCGGCGGCGAGCGCCGCCATGGTCCCGACATGCACGATGCGCCCGTCATCCATCACCGCGACATCGTCGCCGAGGGCGGCGGCCATGGCAAAATTCTGCTCGACCAGAAGAATCGTCGTCCCCGCCGCCTTCAGCCGCGCCAGGGCCGCGATGAGCTGGTCGATGACGCCCGGCGCGAGGCCCTTGCTCGGTTCGTCCACCACCAGCATCCGCCGTGTCTCGACCATCGCGCGCCCGATCGCCAGCATCTGCTTCTGCCCGCCCGAGAGCGCGCCGGCCGGCAGCTCCCACTTCTCGTGCAGCACCGGGAACAATGTCAGCACCTCCTCGATTCGTGAGGCGGCGAGGCCGCCGGGCCCGGTGCCGAGCAGAAGGTTCTCGCGCACCGAGAGGCCGGCGAACAGCCCCATGGTCTCCGGCACATAGGCGATGCCGAGGCGGGCGATGGCGGGTGGATCGAGGGCCGTGAGCACGCTGCCGCCGAACAGGATCTCCCCCGCGCTCGCCCGCCACAGCCCCATCACCGTGCGCAGCGTCGTCGTCTTGCCGGCCCCGTTCCGCCCCAGCAGCATCATCAGCCGCCCCTCGCGCAGAGCGAGATCGACCCCGTGCAGGATGTGGTAGCGGCCGATATGCGTGTGCACGCCGGCCAGACGCAGCAGCGCCGGCTCACCCATGGCCGGCCCGCCGGCCGAGATAGGCCTCCTGCACCACGGCCGAGGCGACGACCTCCTCCGGCGCGCCATCGGCGACCAGGCGGCCCTGGTGCAGTACGATCACCCGGTCGGCCAGCCGGCGCACCACGTCCATCTTGTGCTCAACGAGCAGAATCGTCGCCCGGCGCGCCACCTTGATCTGCTCGATGAGGTCGAGCACGACCGGCGCCTCGTCCACACTCATCCCGGCCGTCGGCTCATCGAACAGGAACACGCTGGGTTCGAGGGCGAGCAGGATGGCGACGTCGAGCTTGCGCTGGTCGCCATGGCTGAGCGCGACCGCCGGCACCGCGGCACGCGCCTGCAGGCGCACCTGCGCGAGCACGGCATGGGCACGCTCGATCAGGGCACGGTGGCGCGTGGCACGGCTGAAAACGTCCAGCCCGATGCCCGCGCGTGCCTGCACGGCGAGGCGGACATTTTCCAGCACCGACAGGGAGGGGAACAGGTTGGTGAGCTGGAAGGCCCGGCCCAGGCCGAGGCGGCTGCGGCGCGACGGAGGCAGGCGGGTGATGGTCACGCCGTCCAGCCGCACCTCGCCGGCGCTGGCGCGCAACTGGCCCGAGAGCAGATTGAAATAGGTGGTCTTGCCGGCGCCGTTCGGCCCGACGATGGCGGTGAGCGTCCCCGGGTGGAAAGCGCAGGAGACATCGTCCACGGCGACCTGTCCGCCGAAGCGGATGCCGAGCCCCTCGCTCTCCAGCGCCGGTGCGGCCGGCTTCATCGACCGTTCTGGATCGGCACGGCCATATCGTGGAGGGAAATCTCGCGCGTGAGTTCCGGCACCGCCCAGGCCAATGCGGGATCGACCTTGATGCGGAACGCATACATCGCCTGAAGCGCCTGATGGTCCTGGGCGCGGAAGACCATCTCGCCCTTCGGCGTCTGGAACGCCATGCCCTCCATCGCCGCGATCAGGGCCTCGGTGTCGGTGCTGCCATGCGTCTTTTCCAGCGCCGTCACCACCGCCATCGCCGCGCTCATGCCGCCGCAGGTGAAAAAGTCAGGCGGGGCGTGGAAGCGCTTCTCGTGCTCGGCCACCAGCCAGTCGTTCGCCGGGTTCTTCGGGATCGCATAGTAGTAATAGGTGGCGCCTTCGAGCCCCGGGAACGCCTTGTAGGCAGCGAGCGCGGGCAGGATGTTGCCGCCGGTCGAGATCTCGATGCCAAGCCGCTCGGGGGCCAGCGCCTTCAGCGCCGCCAGAGGATTGCCGCCGCCCGCCCAGATCACGAAAATGATCTTGCGGCCCTTCTCTTTGGCGAGCGCGTCGAACAGGCGCTGCGCCGGGGCGGTGAAATCGGTCGTCGCCGGCGGGGCGTATTCCTCATGGACCAGCTTGGCCCCGGTGGCGGGAAGCGCCGCGCGGAAGGCGGCCACGCCGTCGCGGCCGAAAGCGTAATCCTGCGCCAGGGTGGCGATGGCGGTATCCGGCTTGCCGACTGCCAGCGCGTTCGCGATCGCATCCTGCGAGGAGTTGCGCGCGGTGCGGAAAATATAGCGGTTCCACTTGGCACCGGTGATGGAATCGGCCACCGCCGGCTCGACGATCAGGAGCTTCCTGTTGTCCTGCGCCACGGGCAGCATTGCCAGCGCCACCGCCGAGGAGGTGCCGCCGACCGCGAGATCGGCGCCATCATCGCCATAGGCCTCGGCGAGCAGGTTGCGCCCGACATCGGGCTTGCCCTGGCTGTCCTTCTCGATCACCTCGATCTTCCGCCCGGCGACGGCCATCGTGCCCTTGGTGGCGTATTCGAGGCCGAGCTTGAAGCCCGTCTCCATCTGCTTGGCATAGGCTTCGAGCGGACCGGTGCGATCCTCGACCACGGCGATGCGTACCGGCTTTGCGTCCTCGGCCCGCAGGGGACCGCCCAGGACGAGCAGCGAGCCGACCGCCGCGGTCCCAAGCCAGCGAGGCAGCGATTTCAGCAGCGGCGTCAGCAGCAGCATGGGCGTGCTCTCCTGCGGCAGTCAGGCGGATCGGCGGGGCGGGAGTTTGCGCACCCGCGCCCTTCCGCGCAAGAGAGCGCCCTCCAGAGCGCCCCCCCAGGGCCGCTCCCCAGGGCCAGCGCCCGTCAATGCGACATCAGCACCGGCACCGTCATATGCATCAGCAGCGAGCGCGTCACCCCGCCGAGCACGAGCTCGCGTGCGCGGGAATGGCCATAGCCGCCGACCACCAGCAGATCGGCACCGGATTCGAAAGCCCGGTTGAGCAGTTCGTCGCCCTCGCCGATCTCCGTCACGCTCGAGTGTGCGGCGCTGACCTTGATGCCGTGGCGCGCCAGATGAAGCGCAATGTCCGCCGCCGGCAGCGCCCCTTCCCCGGCGATGCCGCCCTTTGCATTGACCGCCAGCACCGTCACCGTCTCGGCCTTCTGCAGGATCGGCAGCGCGTCATTGAGCGCCCTCGCCGACTCCCGGCTCGCGTTCCAGCCCACCAGCACGTTGCGGCCGACGGATTCGAACTTGCCGGCATAGGGGATCACCAGCACCGGACGGCCGGAGGCCAGCAGCGCCTGGTCGACCACGTGCCGGCCACCGGCGCGATCCGGATGATCGGGATCCACCTGACCGACCACGACGAGATCCGAATAGCGCGCGTGCAGGGCGATCGTCGGCGCGACCTCGCCATCGATCAGCCGCCACTCTCCTGAGATGCCGTCACGCCCGATGCGGGCACGGAACTCCGCCTCCACCTTCGCGGCACGGTCGCTGCTGGCGGTCCGCAGCCGTTCCATCAGATCGTCCATCTGCTGCGCATCGACGAAGGCGGCCGTCTCCAGCGCCAGCGCCGCGGGGCGGGCGAAATCGATCACGTGCAGACCCGTGAGATGCGCCCCGAACCGGCGCGCCAGATCCGCCGCCACCGCGAGACGGCTGGCCGAGTGTTCGGTGGTGTCGAGTTGCACCAGGATGTCCTTGAGCGACATGGGCTTTCCCCTATCCTCTTCGATGTTCGATGGTGGCCGACCGCGCCGATGCCGACGCCCGGCTCCGGGCGCGGGTCAAATCCGTGAACGAAACTGTGTGCCTGCCCCGACCCATGCGGCCCCCGATCGCTCCCTCAAAATCTAGCGCCGGACGGCGATCTGGTTGACAACCTGCGACACGCCGGGCGCGGCCCAGGCCGCATCCTCCGCAGCGCTGCGCTCCCAGGCGGTGTTCACCGTCCCGCGCAGCGTCACCGTTCCGCCCGTGACCGACACCTGCAGACCGGTGGCCTCGACTTCCGCATGGCGGCGCAGCGCCGCCTCGATGCGCTCGCGCACCGCGCCGGGCACCACGCTCGGCCGCACCACGATCGCATTGATGACGCCCGTGACCCCGGAGAGGCGCCGGATATCGCGCTCCGCCGCGTGCTTCTGGAATTGCCAATCCACGTCGCCGGTGAGCGTCACCACACCATGCTCGACTTTCACGCCGAGCCGTTCGCCGGGAACCTCGATGTCCCAGTTGAGCAGGCTCACCGCCCGGTGCGCGATCTCGTCATCCGCACCCTTGCGATGCGAGGGCACGCGAACCTCGATCTCCTCGGCGATCGCGCGCACGCCCTTCACCCGGCGTGCCGCGCGCTCGGCTGCCATCTTCTCGGCGAAGCTCTCGACGAAGCCGGTCAGGGTGACGACCCCATCCTGCGCGACGACGCCGATATGCGCGGCATCCACGCTCGGCTCCCATTCCAACTCCTCGAGCACGAGGTTCCGCAACTCGTTGTCGCCCAACCCACCGGAGTTCACCATGGCACCCTCCTGCCGCCCGGGCCCGCAACGGCTATCCGCCCCTCGAGCGCGCGGCCCGAATGGACAATGGCCTACCCCGAACCGCCTGCCTTGATCTGCGTCAATCGTTCCGGAACACGTCCTGCTTTCACGACCATCCCCGGCCGGTCAGACCACCAGCGCGCTGTCGGGATCGATGAGATGCATATGGTTGAGGTCCACCGACAGGGCCATCACCTCCCCGGCCCGCGCCGGCGCCAGCGGATCGACCCGGCCGCAGACCGGAACCCCGCCGAGATGGAAATGCACGAGCGTCTCCATGCCCATCGGCTCCGTCACTTCCAGCCCCGCCTCCAGACGCACACTTCCGGCCCGCGCGTCGGGCTTGAATTCGGTGATGTGCTCCGGCCGGATGCCGACCATCATGGGCCGATCGCGGTAGCGGCCATAGCGCTCCATCCGATCGGGCGGCACCGGCAGCGTGATGTCCTCGGCCAGATGCAGCGTCAGGCCGTTACCATTTCCCCGCACCTGGCAGGGCAGGAAATTCATCGCCGGGCTGCCGATGAAGGCGGCGACGAAACGGGTGCGCGGGCGGTGGTAGAGCTCCTGCGGCGGCCCGACCTGCTCGATCTCCCCCTGGTTCATGACCACGACCCGGTCCGCGAGCGTCATCGCCTCGACCTGGTCATGCGTCACATAGACCGTCGTCGTTCGCACCGTCTGGTGGACCTTCTTGATCTCAGTACGCATCTGCACGCGCAGCTTCGCGTCGAGGTTGGACAGCGGCTCGTCGAACAGGAACACTTTGGGATTGCGCACGATGGCGCGACCCATGGCGACGCGCTGGCGCTGTCCGCCGGACAGGGCACGCGGCTTGCGCTCGAGCAGCGTATGGAGATCCAGGATGCGCGCCGCCTCATCGACGCGGCGGCGGATCTCGGCGACCGGGAATTTCCGCAGCTTCAGCCCGAACGCCATATTGTCGAACACGCTCATGTGCGGATACAGCGCGTAGTTCTGGAACACCATGGCGATGTCCCGATCTCGCGGCGGCACATCATTGACGAGATCGCCGCCGATCCAGATCTCACCGCGGGTGATCTCCTCGAGCCCGGCGATCATGCGCAGCGTCGTGGACTTCCCGCAGCCCGAGGGCCCGACCAGAACGACGAACTCCTCGTCCGCGATCTCCAGGTTGATGCCTTTGACGGCTTGCACCTCGCCCTCGTAGGATTTGACCACCTCGCGGACCGACACCTGCGCCATGAACCCTCATCCTTTCGTGGCACCGGCCGTCAGGCCGGCGACGTAATAATCCATCAGGAAGACATAGATCACCACCGGTGGCGCGGCTGCCATCAGCGCGGCGGCCATGATCTTGCCCCACTCGAACACGTCCCCGCGTACCAGATCGCCGATGATGCCGACATTCAGTACCATCTGGTCGCTGGTGTAGAGATAGGCCAACGGATAGAGAAAATCGCCCCAGCTCACGGTGAACGCGAAGATCGTGGCGGCTATGATCCCAGGCATGGCGACCGGAATAAAGATGCGCAGCAGCAATTGCATCCAGCTCGCCCCGTCGATCAGCGCCGCCTCATCGAGTTCCTTCGGGATCGAGGAGAAATAGCCGATCATGATCCAGGTGCAGAACGGCACCGCCAGCGTCGGGTAGATCAGCACCAGGCACCAGGTGCTGTTGATCAGGCCGAGCCCGCCGAGAATCTGGAACAGCGGGATGAACAGCAGCGATTCCGGGATCAAATAGGTGAGGAAAACACCCGTCGCCAGCGACGAACTGCCCCAGAAGCGGATCCGCGCCAAGGCGAATGCGGCGAGCACGGAGATCACCATCGATACCGCAACCACACAGACCGTGACCCAGACCGTGTTAAAAAAATACCGGCGGAACGGGGCGTAGGTGACGAGGTAGATGAAATTCTCCAGCGTCGGATGGTGCACGAGCCAGGGGCTGCCGCGCTGCGCGGAGATCTCGCCGGACGATTTCAGGCTCGTCACCAGCATGTAGAACGGCGGCACCAGGAACATCACCACGAACACGCCGAGCGCCGCGTAGCTGCCATAGAGCGCCCAGCGCCGCTGACGGGCGACGCTGGCGTGACGCCGGCGCGCCGGCTGCGCCGCCGTTGCGGCGACCACGGCCGTCACATCGCCTCCTGCGAGCGACGGGTGACTCCGCGCAACACGAAGACCGCGGCGATGGCGAGCACCGGCAGCATGAACAGGCTCACCGCGGCGCCGAGCGGAATGTTGCCGGACTGGATGCCGACCTGGAACGCGTAGGTGGCGAAGATGTGCGTGGTGTTGAGCGGCCCCCCATTGGTGAGGATGCGGACGATGTCGAAATTGGCGAAGGTGACGATGAGGCTGAACAGCACCGTGAGGCTGATGACGTTGCGCATCATCGGCAGCGTGATGTAGCGCAGCTTCTGCAGTCCGCTCGCCCCGTCGATCGCGGCCGCCTCGAACAGCTGTTCCGGCACCGATTTCAGCGCCGCAAGATACATGATCATGAAGAACGGCTCACCCCACCAGGTATTCACCAGGATCATGCAGAACCGTGCCCAGCCGGGCTGGCCGAGCCAGGACACGGAGGGCAGGCCGAGCTGATTGAGCAGCCAGTTGAGCGCCGAATAGGTCGGGTCGAACAGCCACCACCAGCCGAGTGTCGAGAGCGCCAGCGGAATCACCCACGGAATCAGCAGCAGGCCGCGATAGAAGCGCTGCCGCCGCGAGGGAATCGCGTGCATGAGATGGGCCAGCACGAAGCCGATGAAGGCTTTCGCCACCACCGCGCTGACCGCGAACAGCACGCTCTGGAACACCACCATCCGGAACGTGGCGCGGTTGAGCAGGAAGACGAAATTGTGCCAGCCGACGAAGCGGGTCATCGATTTGTCGAGCAGGCTCAGATAGATCGCGTAGACAGCAGGATAGACGACGAGGCCGGCGATCAGCGCGATCAGCGGAAGCGCCATGACGAAGCCCACCATGGAGCGCCGCCGCATGAAGGTGTGCAGGCGTCCTCGCGCCGACGGCGCCAGTGCGACGACCGTCTCGGCGATCGGGATGCTGCCAGCCTGAGCCATCGCGTTTCCTTCCGCCGCCTATTTCAGCCCATATAGCCCTCGAGTTCATTCTCGGCCCAGGCGATCGCCTTCTCGATCGGGAGGCCACCTTGCGTCACCTTGGCAATGAGATTGCAGGTCAGCGCCTGGTTGTAGATCTGCACCGCGATTTGCGGTGGCGCCGGCAGGCCGGTGATCCAGCGGTTCGCCTTGTGAAAGGGCCGCAGCGGATAGTTGTAGAGAGTCCCAGGCGGCGGCCCCGCCTTCTCCCAGACGTCGAAATCGAGCATCGAATCGAACGGCGGGATATCGAAACCATAGACGACGTTGCAACGCTGCTGCACCTGCTCGCGCTGCATCAGATATTCGATGAGCTCCTTGCCCGCGGTCTTGTTGCGGCTGAAGGACCAGACGCCGAACTGGAAGATATTCATGGGGATGAACCGGCCCGCCGGGCCGGCCGGGGTGGGGAAGGACCAGCATTGCGCCGCCACCTTCGGCGCATCGCGCAGCGCCACCGCCCAGGCCGAGGGCGGATTGTAGATCAGCGTGGTCTGATCGCCGATGAGCAT
>JAJZFF010000432.1 GCA_021805485.1 Pseudomonadota bacterium | reverse complement strand
CCTGAGAGGGCGGGCCGGCGGCGGGGCTCGGGCGCCCCCTTGATCTAGATCAAGGGGGCGAAGGCGGCGTTTCGCTACTATATCTAGGTAGCTGAAGGGAAACGCCATGCCGAACGAACTCGCTGTTCCCACGCCGTCCGAGATCATCCGCCGCGACGGTTCGCGGGCCCGATTCGAGGTCCGGCGGATCGCCGCGGCGCTGGCCCGCGCCGGGCGAGCGAGCGGGGAATTCGATGCCGATGTTGCCGCGCGGCTTGCCGCCGAGGTGACGGCCGGCCTTGCTGCCCGTGCGATCTGGCAGCCGCCCACGATCGAAGAGATCCAGGATGCTGTGGAACTGGGGTTGATGCGCGGCGGCTGGCACGAGACGGCGCGCGCCTATATCCGCTATCGGGCCCAGCATGCACGCCTGCGCGAGGACCGCAGCGTCGCGGTCGATGCCATCGCTTCCGTCACCGAGTATCTCGACCGTTCGGATTGGCGGGTGCAGGCGAATGCCAACCAGGGCTATTCGCTCGGCGGCCTGATCCTCAATTCGGCTGGCAAGCTGACCGCCAATTACTGGCTCAGCCATGTCTATTCGCCCGAGGTCGGGCAGGCGCATCGCGACGGCTCGCTGCACATCCACGATCTCGACATGCTCGCCGGCTACTGCGCCGGCTGGTCGCTGCGCATGCTGCTCGAGGAAGGGCTGAACGGCGTTCCAGGCAAGGTGGACGCCGCGCCGCCACGCCATCTCTCGAGCGCGGTCGGGCAGATGGTCAATTTCCTCGGTGCGCTCCAGAACGAATGGGCGGGCGCGCAGGCGTTCAGTTCGTTCGACACCTATCTGGCGCCGTTCGTGCGCAAGGATCGGCTCTCGTACGCCGAGATCCGTCAGAACATCCAGGAATTCGTCTTCAATCTGAATGTGCCATCGCGTTGGGGCAGCCAGCCCCCATTCACCAACGTGACCCTGGACTGGACCTGCCCCGAGGATCTGCGCGCGACGGTGCCGGTGATCGCCGGCGACGAAATGCCGTTCCGCTATGGTGATCTGCAGCCCGAAATGGACGCCATCAACCGCGCCTACATCGAGGTGATGAGCGCGGGCGACGCGCGCGGGCGCGTGTTCACCTTCCCGATACCGACCTACAACATCACGCCGGACTTCCCCTGGGAGTCCGAGAATGCCGAGCGCCTGTTCGCGATGACGGCGCGGTACGGGCTGCCCTATTTCCAGAACTTCATCAACTCGGACCTCAAGCCCAACCAGATCCGCTCGATGTGCTGCCGGCTGCAGCTCGATCTTCGCGAACTGCTCAAGCGCGGCAACGGTCTGTTCGGCTCGGCCGAGCAGACCGGCTCGATCGGGGTCGTCACCATCAACTGCGCCCGGCTGGGCTATGCGTTCGCCGGCGATGCGCCGGCGCTGTATGCCCGCCTCGACCGGCTGCTCGAGCTTGCGCGCGAGAGCCTGGAGGTCAAGCGCAAGGTCGTGCAGCGCCATATGGATGACGGGCTCTATCCGTTCACGCGCCGGTATCTGGGCAGCCTGCGCAACCATTTCTCGACCGTCGGCGTCAACGGCATCAACGAGATGATCCGCAACTTCACCGCCGGGGCCGACGATATCACGACGCCGTTCGGCCACCGCTTCGCCTGCGATCTCCTCGACCATGTTCGCGCGCGAATGGTGGCGTTTCAGGAGGAGACCGGGCATCTCTACAATCTCGAGGCATCACCGGCCGAGGGCGCGACTCACCGCTTCGCACGCGAGGACCGCCGGCGCTACCCGGGCATTCTGCACGCCGGCACGGCCGCGAAGCCATACTACACGAACTCCTCCCAGCTCCCGGTCGGCTTCACCGACGACCCGTTCGAGGCGCTGATGCGGCAGGACGAGCTGCAGACCAAATATACTGGCGGCACGGTGCTGCACCTTTATCTCGGCGAGCCCATCGGCTCTGCCGCCGCCTGCCGCGATCTGGTGCGCCGGGCCTTGACCCGCTTCCGCCTGCCCTACATCACCGTAACCCCGACCTTTTCGATCTGCCCCGAGCATGGCTACCTTGCTGGCGAGCACAGGCTCTGCCCGCACTGCGCGGCCGAAGGGCAGGGCGAGCAGGTTTGCGAGGTCTGGACGCGCGTGATGGGCTATCATCGGCCCGTCGCCTCGTTCAATCTGGGCAAGCAGGGCGAGTTCGAGGAGCGGCGCTTCTTCGTGGCGAGCGATGGGTGAGTCTCTGCGGATCGGCGGGCTGACGCGTTTCACCACCCAGGATTTTCCAGGGCGGCTGGCCTGCGTCGTTCACCTCCAGGGCTGCCCGCTCGCCTGCCGCTACTGCCACGCGCCGCATTTGCGCCCGAAGAAGCCGGGGCAGTTGAGCTGGCTGGACTGCCTGAGCTGGCTGGAGGGGCGGCGCGGACTGCTCGACGGCGTCGTGTTCAGCGGCGGCGAGCCCTGTTCGCAGTCGGGGCTCGATGCGGCGCTGGCGGAGTGCGCAGACCGCGGCTTCGCCACCGGGCTGCACAGCTCCGGCGCGCTGCCCGACCCGCTGGCGCGGATCCTGCCGCTCCTGGACTGGATCGGCCTGGATTGGAAGGCGCCGCCCGAACTCGCCGGGCTGGTGACCGGGCGGGCCCGTGTCGGCAGGCGCTTCCTGCTGGCGCTCGACGTGGTGCTGGACGGCGGCGTCGCCTATGAAATCCGCACCACCTACCATCCGTCATTGCTGTCCCGGCGCGCGATGGTCGCGATGGCCGAGACATTGGCGGCGCGCGGCGTGGCCGAATGGGTGATCCAGGAATTCAGCTGCGCCGGCTGCCCGGATGCCCGGCTCGTCGCCGAGGCCGCGCCCTTGTCCGATCAAATGCTCGCCGAGATGGATGCCATTCTGCCCGTGAGAGTGCGCCGGGCGCCGGTACCGGCGGGCGCATCCGCGGTTTCGGCCGGCGGTGGCACTTGATCCAGGTCAACGACGCCGGCGCCGGCCCGATCTACTCGGTGTTCGGTTGCCCCACCCCGGGCTGATGTTGGCTGGCCCGAACCGGATGGGGCGGACTTGATCCAGATCAAGGACAGACTCGACACGGCTGCTGCCCGATGGCGGCCGGTCCGCAATGCCGGTCAGACCGGTTCTCCAAGGAGCAGCGTCATGGCGCAGTCCGAGCCGCCCTTCCAACTCCTCGACGAGGCCGCCATTGCCGCTGCGGAACTGCGGCGGGATCCGTACGACTTCAGCTTCGTCGAGCAGGCGATCCCGCTGCAATACAAGCAGCCGGTGCTGGCGGACGCGCCGCGGATCCCCGATCGCGGCAGCTACGCGCTGCCGGCGCTGCGCTATGGACCGCAATTCGGCCGTGTGGTGCAGGATCTGCTGAGCGCGCGATTCCGCCATCTCGTCGAAGCGAAGTTCGACATGGATCTGAGCGAGTGCCCACCCGTGGTGGTGATGATGGGCAATACCACGGGGCACTACAACGAGGGCTACGCGCACCCCGACTCGAAGCACAAGATCGTCACCGTTCTGGTCGGCTTCAGCCCCGAGTGGCCCTATGAGCGCGGCCGGCTGCGCGTGCTGCGCAGCGCTGACCGCGAGGATGTCGCCTTCGAGTTCGCACCCGAGTTCGGCCGCATGTTGATGTTCCGCGTCTGCGATCATTCCTGGCACGGGTTCCTGCCGCAGAAGGGCCAGCGCATGAGTCTTCAGCTCTGCTACGTCGATTCCGAGTGGTACGTGCGGCGGGAATATTGGCGTCACACGCTGAGCGCGGTGGCGAAGTCGATCCCTGGCCTGCGCCAGGTGATCGACTGGGCGCCGCGGAAGATCGGCTAGAGCAACCTCCGATCTGACCGAGCCGTTTCGGCTCGGGCAAATCGGAGATGAGTTGCTCTAGAGTCATATCGTTCTAGAGCACGACCGTCCGACCTGATCGACCCATCAGGTCGGACCGTGCTCTAGGCACCTCGGCAGATCGGGAGACGCTCGCATGGAATTTCCTATCCTCCCCCAGCCGGCTTCGGTCGCGGCGCATTTCGCCGCCGCCCTCCGCGCCGCCCAGCGCGAGGAAACGCCCTACCGGCATTGGCGGCTGCGCGACGTGCTGCCGGAGAGCGCCTGTGTCGGCATCCTCAGCCTGCCGATCGCCCCACCGGCGGTGATGCATCATGATGGCACACGCGCATCCTTCAACGAGAAGCGGACGTTCTTCAATGCCGAGCGGATCGCGCGCCACCGCCCGTGCGCGCTCCTCGCCGAGGCACTGCAGCGAAGCGAGGTCGCGCAAGCCTTCGCCGAGACCTGCGGGATCGCCGTCGAGGGCGGCTTCCTGCGCATCGAGTATATCCAGGACGTCGATGGAGCCTGGCTCGAGCCGCACTGCGACATCCCGGAGAAATGGTTCTCGATGGTGATCTATCTCTGCACCGGGCCGGACGCGACGGATTGGGGCACGGACATCTACGACGCCGATCGCCGCTGGGTCGGACGGTCCTCGGCCGAGTTCGACAGTGCGGTGATTTTCATCCCCGGCGCCAATACCTGGCACGGCTTCGAACCGCGGCCGATCGACGGCATCCGGCGGCTGATGGAAATCAATTATGTCAGCCCACGGTGGCGCGATCGCGAGCAGCTCTGCTTTCCGGAGCGGCCGATCGCCATCTGATCGCCCCGGGGCTGGCGCGCGAGTTCCCCCGACGGCGTCCTCCCGAGCGGGCGGGGCGGCACAACCGGCGCGTGATTGACGCCCTCCGGTCCGCGGGCGATCCTCGCCGCGTGCCGCCGCAACGAGGCAGTAGAACGACGAGGGGAAACGCACCGTGTCCGATACCGTGAAGTATGTTCTGGACGAGACCCGCATTCCGAAGGCTTGGTACAATCTCGTCGCGGATCTGCCGCGTCCGCCGGAACCGGTTTTGCATCCGGGCACGCACCAGCCGATCGGCCCTGGCGACCTCGCGCCGCTCTTTCCCATGGCGCTGATCCAGCAGGAGGTCTCCGCCGAGCGCTATATCGAGATTCCCGGGCCGGTCCGCGATGTCTACCGCCAGTGGCGGCCCTCGCCGCTCTACCGTGCCCGGCGGCTGGAGCGGGCGCTCGATACGCCGGCGCGCATCTACTACAAGTACGAGGGCGTCAGCCCGGCCGGCAGCCACAAGCCGAATACCGCCGTGCCGCAGGCCTTCTACAACAAGGAGGAGGGCGTCCGCCGCCTCGCCACGGAAACCGGCGCCGGGCAATGGGGCTCTGCGCTCGCCTACGCCGGGGCCGTGTTCGGGCTCCAGGTCGACGTGTTCATGGTCAAGGTCAGCTTCCAGCAGAAGCCCTATCGCAGGGCGCTGATGGAGACCTGGGGCGCGCGCTGCGTCGCCAGCCCGAGCACCGAGACCAATGCCGGGCGGCAGATTCTCGCCCAGTTCCCCGATTCCAACGGCAGCCTCGGCATCGCCATCAGCGAGGCGGTGGAGGTCGCCGCCCAGCGCGAGGACACCAAATACGCGCTCGGCAGCGTGCTCAACCACGTGCTGCTGCACCAGACCATCATCGGCGAGGAGGCGATCGCCCAGCTCGAGATGGCCGACGACTATCCCGACATCGTCGTCGGCTGCACCGGCGGGGGAAGCAATTTCGCCGGCATCGCTTTTCCCTTCATCGGCGCCGAGCTGCGCGGCGGGCGGAAAGTCAGCGTCGTCGCCTGCGAGCCGGCCGCCTGCCCATCGCTGACGCGGGGCAAATACGCCTATGATTTCGGCGATACCGGGCATCTCACGCCGCTGGTGAAGATGCACACGCTGGGCTCGACCTTCATCCCGCCGGGCTTCCATGCCGGCGGGCTGCGCTATCACGGCATGGCGCCGCTGGTCAGCCTCACCCAGGAACTGGGCCTGATCCACTCCCGCGCCTACACCCAGGCGAAGTGCTTCGAGGCCGGGGTGCAGTTCGCGCGCACCGAGGGCATCCTGCCGGCGCCGGAGGCCAATCACGCCGTGCGCGGGGCGATCGACGAAGCGCTGCGCTGCAAGGAGGAGGGCGTCTCCCGCGCCATCCTGTTCAATCTCTGCGGCCACGGCCATTTCGACATGCAGGCCTACATGGACTACTCCGCCGGCAAACTGGAGGACCGCGCCTACGACGAGGCCGCCTTGGCCGAATCGCTGGCCGGGCTGCCAGACCTCGCCGCGTAGGGCAGCGCCGCGCTGACCGCCCGGACCTGGATCGCCCGTCCGGCGCCCAGGCCGGCGGCGGCCAGCGCCACGCCCATCGCCAGCCCGAGCGCGCCGACCGCGTTCCAGTTGCCGGTCGCGCCGCGCAGCAGCCCGGCCGCCAGAGGTCCGAGCGACGCCACGCTGTAGCCGATCGTCTGGGCCATCGCCGAAAGCTCCGCCGCGACGGGGGCATCGGCGGCGCGCAGCACGATCATGGTCAGCCCGACGGCGAAGAGCGCTCCCTGCGCCAGGCCGAAGGCGGTCGAGGCGAGCCAGGCGAGCGACAGCGGGCCAAAGATGCAGGCCTCGAAGCCAAGCGTGCAGACCACGACCGCGACCAGATTGATCGCCCGCTGGTCTCGCCGCCGTGTCGCCAGGGTCGGCGCCACCAGCGATGAGACCGCTTGGGCGAGCACGTTCGCCGCCAGCACGAAGCCCGCCTGCCGCGCCGAAAGCCCCCGGTCGCGCAGCATCGGCGCCAGCCAGCCGAAGCCGATATAGGCGAAGGCGGATTGCAGGCCCATGAACAGCGTCAATTGCCACGCCAGGGCGTCCCGCCACAGCCCGCGCACGACGATCCGATGCGCCCTGCTGGCGCTGACCCTGGCCGGGAGATTAGGCGCCCACAGTGCCGCCGCGATGACGGCCGGGATGGCCCAGACCGCCAGCGCCCCCGCCCACGATCCGCCGAACGCCAGCCGAAGCGGCACCGTGAACGCAGCGGCCACGGCCGCCCCGCCGCAAAGCGCGGTGACGTAGAGCCCCGTCATCAGCGCCGCCTGGCCGGGGAAATCCTGCTTCACCAGGCCGGGCAGCAGCACGTTGACGATGGCGATGCCGAGGCAGGCGAGAATCTGGCCGCCGAACAGGAACGGCGCCTCGGCGATGCCGCGCAGCGCGGTGCCGGCGGCGATGGCGAGGAGTGCGGCCAGGATCCCGCGCTCGATGCCGATCCGCCGCCGCAGCACCGCGGCGAGCGGGCTGAAGATGCCGAAGCAGAGCGAGGGCAGCGTGGTCAGCACACTGCTCGCGGCGGCGGAGAGCGCGATCGCGCGGGCCGCCTCCGGCAGCACCGGGCCGACGCTGGCGACCGGGACGCGCAGGACGAACGCCATCAGCACGAGGCTGATGGCGAGCAGGAGCCGCCGCCATGGCGGGGCGGCGGCAAGCGCGGGGCCGCCGTCCGGTTGGTCTGGCATTCCGATTTCCCCCCGCGGCGTGATGGTCCGCCGGAGTGTCGCGTACCCGCGGCCGCGCGGCGACCCCCCGATCCTGGCCCCCGATCCTGGCCCCGTTCCTGGCGGTTCACGCGGCCGCGGCGCGCGCGGCTGAGGCCGATCAGGCGCGGGTCGGCACCAGCTGGTGCGCGGTGCCGGGCGGCACGGCGCCGATCTGCACCAGGGGCGCCGACGCCGGGGCGACCATGACGCGGTCCCGCCCGGCCGACTTGGCGGCATAGAGCGCCGCATCCGCCGCGGCGATCAGGGCCTCCGCGGTGGCGTAATGCTCGGTATCCTCCGTCGCGACGCCGATGCTGACGGTGACGATTCCGTTGGGGCTCTCCGGATGGAGTAGCTCCCGGGCGCGCACCGCGCGCCGCATGGCCTCGGCGATGTGCATCGCCCCCATCGAATCGGTGGCGGGCAGCAGCACGGCGAACTCCTCGCCGCCGAACCGCGCCACCGTGTCCCAGGCGCGATGCACCGCGCCGCGGATGGCATCGGCGACCGCACGCAGGCAATCGTCTCCGGCGAGATGGCCGAAATGGTCGTTGAACTTCTTGAAACAGTCGACGTCGATCATTAGCAGCGAGACGGGGATCAATTCCCGGCGCGCGCGCTGCCATTCGCCGGCCAGCGCGCTATCGAAACTGCGGCGGTTGGGCAGGCTGGTGAGCCCGTCGGTCGTCGCCAGCTGAGCCAGGCGGGCATGGGCTTCCGCGAGCGCTTCCTCGGCTGCTTTCTGCGCCGTGACGTCCCGAATGTTGGCGATGTATTCGAGCACGGCGCCGGTCGCAGGATCCTTGCGGGCGCGTGTGCGCGTTTCCACCCAGACATAGGACCCGTTCTTGTGTCGTCGCCGGTAGCGAAAGCCGACGGAGGCAGCCTCCCGACCGGCCTGGCCGAGCATCCGCCTCACTTCGCGCTGGTCGTCGGGGTGAATGAGGGCGCGCCAGTCGCTGCCCATGACCTCGGCGACGCTCCAGCCCAGCATCTCGGTAACGGCGGGAGAGATATACCGGGGCAGGCCATCAATACCGATGCGCAGGATGATGTCGGAGGAGCTTTCGGCCAGGACCCGCGTCCGCAGCTCGCTGTCGCGCAGCCGGGCGGCGCGGGCGGCGACGGCGCGGCGAAGCCGGTTGATCTGCTGGCGGCCGGCGGTGGCGGCGAAACCGCTGACCGCGATGCAGGCAAGATAGAGCTGGGCAACCTGCGGCGGGGTGATCCAGGCGAAGGCGGCGGGATCGCGCGCGGATTCGACGACGAACGGACCGGTGCCGGCGGCGGCCATACCGACCGTGACGATGGCGGTGAGGATCAGGGCCAGTGCGGTGCCGGCGACCGGCAGACGCCAGG
>JAJZFF010000468.1 GCA_021805485.1 Pseudomonadota bacterium | reverse complement strand
CCCTGCCCGACGGACGACCCGGCGCGGCCGTTCGAGCATATCGGCTTCACCGTTCCCTTCAATTTCTCCGAGCAGCCCGCCGTCTCGGTGCATTGCGCCATGACCGGGGACGGGCTGCCGATCGGCGTGCAGATCATCGGCCGCCGCTTCGATGATCTCGGCGTGCTGCAACTCGCCCACGCCTGGGAGCGGCTGCGCGGCGAACCCCCGCACTGGCCCGAGCCGCGCGCATGACATCCGCGCGGATGACGGGCGCCAGCGTTGACGCGTGGGCCGGTTGGCCATAGAAGCGACGATCGATCCTGGCGCCGTGTGCGCGAGGGAGGGATGGCCGAGCGGCTGAAGGCGGCGGTTTGCTAAACCGTTGTACAGGGTAAACCTGTACCGGGGGTTCGAATCCCCCTCCCTCCGCCAGGCCCGCCCCGCAGAGTAACGCGCCAAGTGCCGCCGGGTGTGAGTGTACACAGAGAGCGTGGCGTTGACGTCCGGTCAGTCCGGCACTGGGATTTGCGCCGTTGGCGCCAGGCTTGTGCTCGGCGGCCGGACCGAGGATCGGGGCGGCTTGATCTGTCTCAACGACGCGGCCGCGTGATACAAGCAGCCTGCCCTTTGTGCAGCGCTCCACCCGGATTTCTCACGAGGACGCACCGTCATGCCCGAGCGGCCGCCGCAAGTCGCGGAGCCGGCCAGCCACTCCGGGACCGTCGCCGGCCCTGGCCCGGAGAGGGGTGGTGTTCCCGCGCTCATTCCACCCGCGCCGCCGGCGCCGCGGCCGCGCCGATGGCGCCGGCTCTTGCTTCTGGTTCTGTTGCTGCCGATCGTGGTGGGGGGCGCGTGGTGGTGGGCGCATCGGCCGGCGCCGCTGCCGCCGTGGATCGCCTCCGGGAATGGCCGGCTGGAAGCCGACGAGGTGGACATCGATACCAAGTTCGCCGGCCGGATCCTGAAGCTGTATGTCGATGAAGGCGACCTGGTGAAGGCCGACCAGGTGGTTGCGGTGATGGATACCCGCGATCTCGATGCGCAACTCAAACAATATCAACAGATTCTGCAGCAAGAGCAGCACGCGCTGGAGCAGGCGAAGGCGAACCAGACCGCACAGGACGCGGTGGTGAAACTCGCGCGGCAGGAGCTGGCGCGCACGGCCTATCTCGTGCCGCGGGGCGCTGCCACCGTTGAATTGTTCGACCAGCAGACGCAGCAGCTCAACAGCGCGCTGGCGACGCTGAATGCCGATGCCGCCGCCGTCGAAGCGGCGCAGCACGCGCTCGAGGCGGCTGCGCATCAGATCGAATTTTATGCCGTCGAGATCGCCGATAACCGGCTCTTCGCGCCCAAAAACGGGCCTATCGAGTACAGAGTGGCCAACATCGGGGAAGTGCTGCCGGCAGGCGGCAAGGTCTTCACCATGCTTGACGCCTCCTACATCTACATGGACATCTACCTGCCCACTGGGCAGGCCGGCCGGATCAGGATCGGGGCGGATGCCCGCATCGTGCTCGACGCCTACCCGAACCACGTCATTCCCGCGCGCGTCGTCTTCGTCGCCAGCCAGGCGCAGTTCACCCCGAAGACGGTGGAGACCAAGGACGAGCGCGACAAGCTGATGTTCCGCATCCGGCTGCGGATCGACCCGGAACGGCTGGAAGGGCGTGAGGCGATGGTGCGCACCGGCCTGCCCGGCATCGGCTATGTGCGCACCACCGCCTCCACCGCCTGGCCGCCCGGCCTGGCGCCGAGCCCGCCGCCTCCCCTCGCACCGTGAGCCACGCGATCGACAGGGTGGCCCAGTTCGAGCATGTCACGCAGCGCTATGGTCGCGCCGTCGCGCTCGATGACGTCGTGCTGTCGCTCCCCGCCGGCTGTCTTGTCGGGTTGATCGGGCCGGACGGTGTCGGAAAATCCTCGCTACTGGCCATCGTCGCCGGGGCGCGGCAGATCCAGTCCGGCTCGGTGCGCGTGCTTGATGGCGACATGGCCGACGCCGCGCATCGTCGCGCCGTGTGCCCGCGTATTGCCTACATGCCGCAGGGGCTCGGCAAGAATCTCTATCCCGACCTCAGCATTCGCGAAAACATCGCCTATTTCGCGCGCCTCTTCGGCCAGTCCCGCGCCGAGCGCGCCGACCGCATCGAGGACCTGCTCGCCAGCACCGGCCTGGCGCCGTTCGGCGATCGTTCGGCCGGGAAACTCTCCGGTGGCATGAAGCAGAAGCTCGGCCTCTGCTGCGCGCTGGTTCACGACCCCGACCTGCTGATCCTCGACGAGCCGACGACCGGCGTCGATCCGCTATCGCGCCGGCAGTTCTGGGACCTGATCGGACGAATCCGCGTGCGCAGCCAGGGACTCTCCGTTCTCGTCGCTACCGCCTATATGGAGGAGGCCGAGCGGTTCGACTGGCTGGTGGCGATGAACGCCGGCCGGATCGTCGCGACCGGGACCCCCGCCGCGATCAAGCAGCAAACGGCCGCACGCACGGTCGAGGAAGCCTTCATCGCCCTGCTGCCGGAGGCTGAACGGCGCGGCCATGTCACCCCGGTTGCGCCCCCGCGACGGGCAGGCACGAGCGAGCCGGTCATCACCGCGCGCGGCCTCACCTGCCGCTTCGGGGATTTCACCGCCGTCGATCACGTCAGCTTCGACATCGCGCGTGGCGAGATTTTCGGCTTCGTCGGCTCGAATGGCTGCGGCAAGACGACGACGATGAAGATGTTGACGGGCTTGCTGCCGGCAACGGAAGGCGAGGCGCTGCTGTTCGGCAAGCCGATCGATGCCAGCGACCTCGAGGCGCGCCGCCGGGTCGGCTACATGTCGCAATCCTTCTCGCTCTACGGCGAATTGACCGTCCGCCAGAATCTCGACCTCCATGCCCGTCTGTTTCATCTGTCGCGGCAGGAGATGCGGCCGCGGATCGCTGAACTGATCGAACGCTTCGACCTCGGCCCGCATGTCGAACAGCGTCCCCAGGATCTGCCGCTCGGCATCCGCCAGCGCCTGTCGCTGGCGGTCGCGATCGTGCACCGGCCCGAGATGCTGATCCTCGACGAACCGACGTCGGGCGTCGATCCGCTGGCACGCGACCGTTTCTGGGAGCTTCTGATCGATCTGTCGCGGAACGATGGCGTCACCATCTTCGTGTCGACGCACTTCATGAACGAGGCCGAGCGTTGCGACCGGATCTCGCTCATGGAGTCCGGCCATGTCCTGGCCACCGACACGCCGGCCGGCCTGGTCGCGTCCCGTGGTGCCGCCACGCTCGAGGACGCCTTCATTGCCTATCTCGAAGCGGCGACGAATGCCCGCGCCATGGCGGCGCCGCCGGCGGAACCGACGCGCCGCGCCGCTCGGCGGCCTCCCGAGGCGAGCGGGCGGTTCAGCCCGCGGCGTCTCGTCGCCTGCACCATCCGCGAGACGCTGGAGCTGGTGCGCGACCGGGTCCGGCTCGCCTTTGCCATCTTCGGTACCGCCTTCCTCATGCTGGTGTTCGGCTTCGGCATCTCGACCGACGTCAATTCACTCACGTTCGCCGTGCTCGATCATGATAACACGCACGAAAGCCGTGCCTATCTGGAGGAAGTCCGCGGCTCGGCCTATTTCATCGAAAAACCGCCGCTGCAGGATTACAAAGACCTGGAAGAGCGTCTCGCCGATGGCAGCATCGATTGCGCCATCGAGATCCCGCCGGCGTTCGGCCGTGATATCGCGCGCGGCCGCCCGGCCACGGTGGGCGCCTGGGTCGACGGCGCGCGGCCATTCATCGCGCAGACCATCCGGGGCTATCTGCAGGCGATGAATCAGCTCTACCTGACCGATCCCGCCGTGGTGACAACCGCGCCGCCTCCCAATCCGGTTGCCGACATCGAAGTCCGTTTCAAATACAATCAGAATTTCGAGAGCATCTACGCGATGGTTCCTTCGACACTGGCGCTGGAACTGGCGCTGTTCCCGGCCATCCTGATGGCGCTGGCCGTGGTCCGGGAGAAAGAACTGGGCTCGATCACCAATCTTTACGTCACGCCGGTCAGCCGCCTGGAGTTCCTGATCGGGAAGCAACTGCCCTATATCGCCCTGGCGATGGTCAATTTCGTCCTGATGTTCCTGATGGCGCTGTTCGTGTTCCACGTCCCGCTGAAGGGAAGCTTCCTGCCGCTGTTGCTGGGAACGCTGATCTATGTCACCGCGACGACGGCATACGGCATGCTGGTCTCGGCCTTCGCCCGCACACAGATCGCCGCCCTGTTCGGCACTGCGATCCTGACCGTTCTGCCGGCGACCATGTTCGCCGGAATGACGGTTCCGGTCTCGTCGCTCACCGGCATGGCCCAGATCATGGGCCGGCTGTTCCCGATGACCTATTTCCTTCCCATCAGCGTCGGCACTTTCACCAAGGGGCTCGGCTTCGCCGATCTCGCGACGCAACTGGCCGCCCTCGTCGTCTTCGTACCGGCGCTGCTGATGCTGAGCCTGCTGCTGCTCCGCAAGCAGGAGCGTTAGGCGCGGCCCGGTGGGAAGCATCGCCAACATCTTCTGGCTAGGGACGAAGGAGCTGCGCAGCTTCCTGCACGATTACGTCCTGCTCGCCCTGGTCGCCTACAGTTTCTCGTTCGCCATCATCGCACAATCGCAGAGCAGCTCGCAGGAGGTGCATAACGCCTCGATAGCCGTCGTCGACGAGGACCATTCGGAACTGTCGCGCCGGATAGCGCACGCCTTCCTGCCGCCTTTTTTCAAGCAGCCGCAGTCGATCGCGGAACGCGACATCGTTCCGCTGATGAACGCCGGCCGCTACACCTTCGTGCTCGACATTCCGCCGCATTTCGCGCGCGACGTGCTCGGGAGGCGGGATCCTGGCCTGCAGCTGGACGTCGATGCGACGGCGATGGTGCAGGCCGGCCTCGGCGCGGGCTATGCACAGCAGATCATCACGAATGAAATCAACGATTTTCTATCGCGCGCCGAAGGCACCCCGCCGAGCCCGGTCAACATCAATGTGCGCATCGCCTTCAATCCGAATGCGGAAACGCCCTGGTTCACGAGCGTCATGGGGATCATCACCAGCATCACCATGCTGGCGATCGTGCTGGCCGGCGCCGCCGTCGTCCGTGAACGCGAACACGGCACGATGGATCACCTGCTGGTCATGCCGCTGACGCCGTTCGAGATCGCGATGTCCAAGATCTGGGCCAACGGCTTCGTCATCCTGGTGGCGACCGCGCTGTCGCTGTATTTCGTCCTGCGCGGCCTGCTGCACATCCCCATCGCCGGCTCGGTTCCGCTGTTCCTCGGCGGAGTGGCCCTCTATCTGTTCTTCGCCACCGCGATCGGAATTTTCCTCGGCACCGTTGCGCGCTCGATGCCGCAGCTCGGGCTGCTGTATCTGCTGGTCTACCTGCCGCTCAGCATGCTGTCCGGCGCCAACACCCCGCTCGAGAGCATGCCCCCCTGGCTCGCGAGCGCGGTGCAGATCTCGCCCACCGTGCATTTCGTCTCGTTCGCGCAGGCGATCCTCTATCGGGGGGCCGGCTTCCTGATCGTGTGGCCCGAGTTCGCCATCGTGGCTTTGGGCGGCGGCGTGTTTCTCGCGCTGTCGCTGTGGCGCTTCCGTGCCGTCACGTCCGCGACGATGTAGCGCGGGCCGCGCGGGTGGGGGCGGGCCCAGCCGCGCCGTCCCTCAACCGAGCCGTTCCTCAACAGATCCGTGGCAACTGCTCGCCGCTCAGCAGGTCGAGCACCCGGGCGCCGCCGATCGTCTCGGCCAGCACCCGTGCGCGCCCGCCGGCCGGGCGCACGCGCCCGATCATTGCGGCGGCCGCGCCGGCGGGCTGCGCGCGGAGAATCGCCAACGCCCGCGCGGCGTCGGGCTCGGGGACGAAGGCCACCAGCCGGCCCTCGTTCGCGACGTACCAGGGGTCGAGCCCCAGAATCTCGCACGCGCCCTGCACCGGCTCGCTCACCGCGACGGCGTCGGTTTCGATCGAGAGCTCCAGCCCGGCGGCCGAGGCGATCTCCACCAGCGCGGTCGCCAGGCCGCCGCGCGTCAGATCGCGCAGGCAGTGCAGCCGCACCCCGGCGGCGATCAGCGCCGCCACCGTGGGCGCGAGGCAGGCGAGATCGCTCGCCACCGGCGGGTCGAACCCCAATCCCTCGCGCGCCGCCATCACGGCGATGCCGTGCCGGCCGACATCCCCGCTCAGCAGCACGGTGTCGCCCGGCCGCACCTGGTCCGGCCCGATCGTCACCCCGGGCGGGATCAGCCCGACGCCGGCGGTAGCGATATAGACGCCGTCGCCCTTGCCGCGCTCCACCACCTTGGTATCCCCGGTCACCACCTGCACCCCGGCCGCCGCCGCGGCGTGCCCCATGGCGGCGGCGATGCGCCGCAGGCGCGCGATCTCGAACCCTTCCTCCAGGATGAACCCGGCGCTGAGCGAAAGCGGCGTGGCGCCGCACATCGCCAGATCGTTGACCGTGCCGATCACCGCCAGGCTGCCGATGTCCCCGCCGGGGAATTCCAGCGGGGTGACGACGAAGGAATCGGTCGTGAAGGCGAGCCGGGCCCCGCCCACCGCCAGGGTGGCGCCGTCGTGCAGCGGCGTCTCCGGCGCGGTGCCGAAGCAGGGGCGGAACAGATCGGCGACGAGCCGTGCCGTCATCGCCCCGCCGCCGCCATGGCCGCGCTCGATCACGCCGTCCTCGGCGGCCGGCAGCGGGCAGGCCGGGCCGCTCATGCCGCCGTCCGGCGGTAGCGGTGATAGGCGGCGCAGGCGCCCTCGGAGGAGACCATGGTGGCGCCGAGCGGGTGGTCCGGCGTGCAGGCGGTGCCGAAGGCGGGGCAGTCGGTCGGGCGGCGGCGTCCGCGCAGGATCTCGCCGCTGAGGCAGGGGCCGGGTCCGATCGGCGCGGCGATGGCGGGGTGGAAGCGGGCGCGCGCGTCGAAACCCGCATAGGCGGGGGCGAGGTCGAGCCCGCTCGCCGCGATCTCGCCCATGCCGCGCCAGACGCGTGGCGCGGGCACGAACACGCGCCGCAGCGCCGCCTGCGCCACCGCGTTCCCGCCTGGGCGGACCGAGCGGGCGTAGAGATTCTCCACCTCGGCGCGGCCGTCCTCCAGCTGGGTCAGACAGGCCAGCAGCCCGTGAAGCAGATCGACCGGCTCGAACCCCGTCACCACGATCGGCACGCCGAAGCGGCGCGCGATCGGTTCGTACTCGTCATAGCCCATCACGGTGCAGACATGTCCGGCGGCGAGGAAACCCTGCACCGGATTGTCGGGTGCAGCGAGCAGCGCGCCGATCGCCGGCGGCACCAGCACATGGGCGCAGAGCAGGCTGAAATTGGCGAGCCCGGCCGCCTCCGCCTGCAGTACCGCGATGGCGGAGGCGGGCGCTGTGGTTTCGAATCCGACCGCGAGGAACACCACCTCCCGCGCCGGGGCGGCCCTGGCGAGCGCCACCGCGTCCAGCGGCGAATAGACCATCCGCACATCCGCGCCGCGCGCCCTGGCGCCGAGCAGGCTGCCGGCGCTGCCCGGCACGCGCGCCATGTCGCCGAAGGAGCACAGCGTCACGCCGGGCATGGCGGCGAGCGCGATCGCCGTATCGATCACCTCGGCGGCGGTGACGCACACCGGGCAGCCCGGCCCGTGCAGCAGCGTCACCGCCTCGGGCAGCATCTGGTCGATGCCGTGGCGCAGCAGGGAATGCGTCTGCCCGCCGCAGATTTCCATGATCGTCCAGGGCCGGCTCACCCGCGCCCGGATCGAAGCGGCCAGGCGGCGCGCGGCGGCGGGATCGCGGAACTCGGCGAGGTATTTCATTCCTCCTCCTCCAGCGCGTCCAGGCTGGCGAGGGTGCGCGCCGCTTCCTCCGGGTCCAGCACCGCGATCGCCACGCCGGCATGGACCAGCACGTAGTCGCCCACGCGCGCTTCCGGCACGAAGGCGAGCGCGATCTCCTTGACGATGCCGCCGAACGCGACCCGGGCGGAGCGGGTCAGCGGATCCTCGCCGGCGATGGCGCGCACCTGGCCTGGAACGGCGAGACACATCAGCCAGCCTCCTCGATCAGCGGGCCGTCCTCGATGAGCGGGTGGGCGGCGAAGGCGATCTGCCCGACCGCGAGGCCGCCATCGTTCGGCGGCACCTGGCGATGGCAGAACACGGTGATGCCCGCGTCCCGCAGCCGGGCCACCGCCGCCGCGGCGAGCAGCCCGTTCTGGAAGCAGCCGCCGGTGAGCAGCACCTGGACGGCGCCCAGCCGCCGCGCCACCGCGACGATCCCCGCCGCCAGCGCGTGATGGAACCCGGCGGCGAGCGCCTCCACCCCGGCCCCGGCCGCCCGCTGCGAGAGCAGGGCGAGCAGCGTCGGCCGCCAATCCAGCACCAGCCGCGGCTCGCCGGCAAGGAGCGGAACCGGCAGCGCCAGGCCCTCGGCCCCGCCGGCGGCGTGTTCCAGCGCCATCGCTGCCTCGCCCTCGAAGCTGGCGCGCTGGCACAGGCCGAGCAGCGCCGCCACCGCATCGAACAGCCGTCCGGCGCTGCTGGTGAGTGGCGCCGCGACGCCGCGCGCCAGCATGCGGCCCAGCACAAGCCGCTCCGCCGGGGCGAAGGCGGCCAGCGGCGCCAGTCCGGTCATCTCCAGCGCGGCGGGCCCATGCAGCGCGTGGAGCACGCCGAGCGCGGCACGCCGGGGCTCGCGCGCCGCCGCATCGCCCCCGGGCAGGCGGAAGCTGGCCAGATGCGCCGCCCGGCGCCAGCGCGGCGGATCGATGGCGAGGAACTC
>JAJZFF010000357.1 GCA_021805485.1 Pseudomonadota bacterium | reverse complement strand
GGTGCGCGACGGGCTGACGGCCGAGGCCGCGGTGCACCGCGTCGTCGAGGAGATGCGCGAGAGCATGCGCCGCGTCGCCGATCCCTATCTGCGCGAGCGGCTCGCGGATCTCGAGGATCTCGCCGGTAGGGTGCTGGCCGCGCTGAGCGGCGGGCGGAGCGCGATCACGGCGGAGGGCCGGCTGCTGATCGCCCGCCGACTCGGCCCCGCCGACGTGCTGGACTGGCACGCGCGCGGCATCGTCGGCCTCGTCGTCGAGGAGGGCAGCGCCGCCGGGCACGCCGCGATCATCGCGCGCGCGCTCGGCCTGCCCGCCGCCGGCGGCGCGCGCGGCGTGCTCGCGGCGGCGGAGGAGGGCGACGTCGCCATTCTCGACTCCGACGACGGGCACCTCCTGCTCCGCCCCGAGGCGGAAATGAAGCAGACCTATCGCCGCCTGCTGGCGCAGCGGCGCGAGCAGGCGGCGGGCCTGCGCGAATTCGCCCGCCGCCCGGCGACCAGCCGCGACGGGGTGCGGGTGCGGCTGATGCTCAATGTCGGACTGCGTCAGGAGCTCGACCAGCTCGAGGCCACCGGCGCCGAGGGGATCGGCCTGTTCCGCACCGAGATCCCGATGCTCGCCGCCGGGCGCATCCTCGACGTGGCCGAGCAGGCGGCGCTCTATCGCCGCGTGCTCGACGGCGCCGGGTCGCGCCCGGTGCTGTTCCGCACGCTCGATCTCGGCGGTGACAAGCTGCTCACGGAGACGGCGATGGCCGAGGAGCAGAACCCGGCGATGGGCTGGCGGTCGCTGCGCGTCGGGCTGGACCGTCCGGCGCTGCTGCGCCGGCAGCTGCGCGCTCTGCTTCTTGCCGCCAGCGGACGGCCGCTGTCGGTGATGTTCCCGATGGTGGCGACGCTGGCCGAGTTCCGCGCCGCCCGCGCGCTGTTGCTGGCCGAGGCTGCGCGGGTGCGCCCTGGGCCCGAACGGCTGGACATCGGCGCGATGCTGGAGGTGCCGTCGCTGCTGTTCCAGCTCGACGCGGTGCTGGCCGAGGCGGATTTCCTCTCGGTCGGCACCAACGACCTGATGCAGTTCCTGTTCGTCCTCGACCGTGGCGCCGCCGCGCTGGCCGGCCGCTACGACCTGATCTCGCCGCCCGTGCTCGATCTTCTCGCCGATTTGCAGCGCCGCGCCGAGGCAGCCGGCAAGCCGGTTTCGGTCTGCGGCGAGGCGGCGGCGCGGCCGGTCGAGGCGCTGGCCCTGATCGCGCTCGGCATCGAGACGCTGTCGATGCCGGCAAACAGCGTGCTGGCGGTGAAGGCGGCGCTGGCGGCGATCGATCTGGGCGCCTTCCGCACCCTGCTCGCGGCGCTGCGCGAGCGCGCGGGCGGCGCGCCGAGCCTGCGCGAACCGCTGGTCGCCTGGCTCCGGGAGCATGGCGTGCCGCTGTGAAAGCATGCGGTAACCCACGGTCTGCTAGACTGGGATGCAGATCACACGCAGGCATGTTGGCTTGGCGGTTGGCAAACGCTCGAGACGAGGCTAAATCCGTCGCGAGGTCTCCGCACGGGTCGGGTGCCGGCAGGGTTGTGCCGGCCTCGGCGTTGACGGAGCAGGCAGGATGAGCATGCTGCACGCAGGCAGCGAGGTTTTGGCGACGAGCCAGGCGCTGATGTCGTCCCGGGAGGGGGACATGCCCGAAATTCCGATGGGCGCAAGCCGGGTCGGCGCGGATCTTCAGGCCGCCCGCGACCGGTTGGGGTGGGGCATCGCTGATGTCGCCGCCAGCTTGCGGATACGCGCGCCCTATCTGAGCGCGCTGGAGCAGGGGCGGCTCGGTGATCTGCCGGGCCCGGCCTATGCCGTCGGCTTTCTGCGCACCTACGCCACCTTGCTCGGCCTGGACGCGGACGAGATGGCGCGCCGCTTCCGCGCCGAGGCCGCCGAGGTGAACGGCAAGACGCGGCTGCAATTCCCGGCTCCGGTCTCCGAACGCGGCGTGCCCGCCGGGGCGGTGGTGCTGCTCGGCGTGCTGCTCGCGATCGGCGGCTATTTCGCGTGGTACCGGCTCAGCGGCGACGGCGCCGGGCCGGAACGGATCACGGCACCGCCGGAACGCCTGCTGGCCGCCGATACCGCGCTGCCCGCCCCGCCGGATCGGAGTTCAGCCACCCGCCGGGATGGGACCCCCGCCGCGGCCGGCGCCAACCCGTCCGCCGCCATTCCGTCCGGCACCAGCCCCTCTGGCATCAGTCCCTCTGGCATCAGCTCCTCTGGCCCATCCGCTTCGGGCCCATCCGGGTCTGGCCCATCCGGGTCTGGCCCATCCGACCCCGGCTCATCGGGCGGCGCCGCGACGGCGATGGCCGAGGCCGTTCCCGGCACGGCGCCGCCCAGCCTGCCGCAGGTCTCCGCGACCTCCGCCGCCGCGGCCGTGCCGCCCCCGGGCCAGCGCGGCCTGCCCGCGCCGGCAACGGCTCCCGGGATGCGTGTGGCCGAGGCGGTCAGCCCGGCGCAATTGTCGGCCGGCCACGGCGCCGCTGCCGCCGAGACCGGCGAGACGGTCGGCGAGAGCCGCATCACCCTGCGCGCGGACGCGGATGCCTGGGTCCAGGTCCGCGACCGGCAGGGACAGGTGGTGTTCAATCGCGTGCTGCGCGCCGGCGAGACCTGGCGCGTGCCGCTGCCGCCGGCGGGAGAGCCGCCGCTGCTGCTGACCACCGGCAATGCCGGGCAGACGTCGATCCTCGTCGACGGCGTGCCGGCGCCATCGGTCGGGCGCACCGGCATGGTCCGGCGCGACCTGGTGCTGGATCCGGAACTGCTGCGTCAGGGCAAGCTGCCGGCGCAGGTCGCCACCGCGCGTGGCGGCGCGCATCCGCCGGCCGCCGCCCATCCATAGGGTTCCGGGGCGCGCCGTGGTAGCAGGCGTGAGCCGGCCGCACCTTGATTTTGGCGGCGCGATCGGCCAATGCCCGTTGCCCCTCACCGTGGGATTCACGCCATGAACTATCGCGAGTATCAGCAGATCGTCCGCCGCCGGTCGCGTCAGATCCGGGTCGGGCCGGTGCCGGTCGGGGGCGACGCGCCGATCACGGTGCAGACCATGACCAACACCCCGACGGAGGACGTCGCGGCGACGGTGGCGCAGATCCATCGCGCCGAGCGCGCGGGCGTGGACATCGTCCGCGTCTCCTGCCCGGACCAGGCCTCGACGGCGGCGCTCAAGGACATCGTCCGCCAGGTGCGGGTGCCGGTCGTCGCCGACATCCACTTCCACTACCGCCGCGCCATCGAGGCCGCCGAGGCGGGTGCTGCGTGCCTGCGCATCAACCCGGGCAATATCGGCTCGCCCGAGCGCGTGCGCGAGGTGGTGAAGGCGGCGCGCGACCATGGCTGCTCGATGCGCATCGGGGTCAACGCCGGCTCGCTGGAGAAGCATCTTCTGGAGAAATACGGCGAACCGAACCCCGAGGCGCTGGTGGAATCCGCGCTGGAGCACGCGAAGATCCTGCAGGACCACGATTTCCACGAGTTCAAGATCAGCGTGAAGGCGTCGGACGTGTTCCTCGCCGTCGCCGCCTACCAGCAACTCGCCGAGGTCTGCGACCATCCGCTGCATATCGGCATCACCGAGGCCGGCGGGCGGCGAACGGGGACGGTCAAATCGGCGATCGGCCTCGGCTCGCTGCTGTGGGCCGGCATCGGCGACACGATCCGCGTCTCGCTCTCCGCCGAACCGGAGGAGGAGGTGCTGGTGGGCTGGGAGATTCTGAAATCCCTCGGCCTGCGCCATCGCGGCGTGCGCATCATTTCCTGCCCGTCCTGTGCCCGGCAGGGCTATGACGTGATCCGCACCGTGCAGACGCTGGAGGAGCGGCTCGCGCATATCGAAACGCCGATCACGCTCTCCATCATCGGCTGCGTCGTCAACGGGCCGGGCGAGGCGCTGATGACGGATCTCGGCGTCACCGGCGGCGGCAACGGGCGGCACATGATCTACAGCGCCGGCAAGACCGATCACACCATCGCCGGCGAGGAGATGGTCGAGCACATCGTCGCGCTGGTGGAGGCCAAGGCCGCCCAACTCGCGGCGGCGAAGCCAGCCGAGCCGGCCACGGCCAAGGCGGCGGAGTGACGCCGCTCCAGCCGATCCGCGGCACCGGCGATCTCATCGGCGAGGACAGCCGGCGGCATCGCCACGTCGTCGAAACCGCGCGCCGCATCGCTGCGACCTATGGCTTCGACGAGTGGGCGACACCGATCTTCGAGAGCACCAGCGTGTTTTCCCGCTCGCTCGGCGAGACGTCGGACGTCGTCACCAAGGAGATGTACAGTTTCACCGACCGCGGCGGCGACCCGATCACGCTGCGCCCGGAGGGAACCGCCGGCGTCTGTCGCGCCCTGGTCTCCAACGGGCTGACGCAGTCGCTGCCGCAGAAAGTCTTCTATGCCGGGCCGATGTTCCGCTACGAACGGCCGCAGAAGGGGCGCTACCGGCAGTTCCACCAGATCGGCATCGAGCTGATCGGGCCGGCCGAGCCGCTCGCCGATGCCGAGGTGATCGCCTGCGGCTGGTCGATCCTGCGCGCGCTCGACATTGCCGCGGATACCGTGCTGGAAATCAACACGCTCGGCGACCGCGAGAGCCGCGCCGGATACCGCGCCGCGCTGGTGGCGTATTTCGCCGACCATGCCGGGATGCTCTCCGCCGACAGCCGCGTGCGGCTCGAGCGCAATCCGCTGCGCATCCTCGACAGCAAGGACGAAGGCGACCGGCGGCTGATCGCGCACGCACCGGTGATCGGCGAGCATCTCACCGAGAGCGCGCGCCGCTTCTACGACGATGTGCGCCGTCTCCTCGACCGTTTCGGCGTGCCCTACCGGGACAATCCGCGCATCGTACGCGGCCTGGACTATTACGACCACACCGCCTTCGAGTTCGTCACCACCGCGCTCGGCGCGCAGGGAACGGTGCTGGCCGGCGGGCGCTATAATGGGCTGGTGGAGGAGATGGGCGGACCGCCGACGCCTGGCGTGGGCTGGGCGGCGGGCATCGAGCGCCTGTCCATGCTGCTCGCCGGTGCGCCGGAGCCGGCCGCGCCGGTGGCGGTGATCCCCCTCGGCGAGGCTGCCGAGAGCGAGGCGATCGCCGTGATCGAGGCGCTGCGCGGCGCCGGCATCCGTGCCGAGATGGCCTATCGCGGCAACCTCAAACGGCGCATGGAGCGCGCCAACAAGATCGGTGCTCGCGCCGCGGTGATCCTTGGCGAGGACGAATTGGCCCGCGGCGTCGCGCAGGTGAAGGATCTCGCCAGCGGCAGCCAGCGCGAATGCAGCCTCGATGCGCTGGTGGCGAGCCTGGCCGAACCAGGATGACCGTGACCGGACCGGACCTGCTCGGGCTGCTCGGCGCGGCGGTCATCCTCATCGCCTACGGGCTGAACCAGCTCGAACGGCTGGCCTCGAATGATTGGCGCTTTCCCGCGGTCAATCTCGCCGGCTCCGTGATGATCATGATATCCCTTTTCTACGCCTTCAATCTTCCCTCCGTGGTGATCGAGATTTTCTGGATGGCGATCAGCCTGTTCGGCACGCTGCGCGCGCTGCGCCGTTACGTGACATGAGCCTGGACGCCAAGCTCGACCGCATCGTCGCGCGCGCGGAGGAGCTGCGTGCGACGCTCGGCGCGCCGCTGCCGGGCGACGCTTTCGTGCGCGCCTCCAAGGAGCTCTCGGATCTCGAACCGCTGGTGGCGCGCATCGGCGAGCTGCGCGCCGCCGAGCACGGCATGGCGGAGGCGGAGGCGATGCTGGGCGATACGGAACTGCGCGAGCTCGCCGAGGCCGAGATCGAGGCCCTGCGTGCCCGCATGCCGGCGCTGCGTCACGAGATCCGCGTCGCGCTGCTGCCGAAGGATGCCGCCGACGATCGCGCCGCGATCCTGGAGCTGCGCCCCGCCGCCGGCGGCGACGAGGCGGCGCTGTTCGCGTCACAGCTCTTCGCCATGTATCAGCACTATGCCCAGCGCCATGGCTGGCGCTTCGAGATTCTCGACTACGCGGACACCGAACTCGGCGGGCTCAAGGAAGGGATCGCCGAAATCAACGGCAAGGGCGTGTTCGCGCGGCTGAAATTCGAATCCGGCGTGCATCGCGTCCAGCGCGTGCCCGCGACCGAGGCGCAGGGCCGCATCCACACCTCCACCGTCACCGTCGCGGTGCTGCCGGAGGCCGAGGAGGTGGACGTGCAGATCGACGAAACCGAGCTGCGCATCGATGTGTTCCGTGCCTCCGGCGCCGGCGGCCAGCATGTCAACAAGACCGAGAGCGCGGTGCGCATCACCCATCTCCCCACTGGCATCGCCGTCTCGATGCAGGAGGAGAAGAGCCAGCACAAGAACCGCGCCAAGGCGCTGAAGGTGCTGCGCGCGCGGCTCTACGAGCGCCAGCGCGAGGCGCTGCACGCCACTCGCGCCGCCGACCGCCGCGCCCAGGTCGGCACCGGCGACCGGTCCGAGCGCATCCGCACCTATAATTTCCCGCAAGGCCGCGTCAGCGACCATCGCATCAACATGACGCTGTACAAGATCGACCGTGTCATGCTCGGCGAACTCGACGAGTTCATCGATGCGCTGATCGCCGAGGACGAAGCGGCCCGGCTCGCGGCGGAGGAGACGACGCCATGAAAACCCACGAAGCGGTGGTGAACGCGCAGTTCGGCGCCCAGGCCAATGCCTATCTCGCCAGCGCGGTGCATGCGAGCGGCGAGGACCTCGCCGCCATCGCCGCGCTCGCTGCCGCGCGCCGGCCGGCCGCGGCGCTCGATCTCGGCTGCGGCGCCGGTCATGTCAGCTTCGCCCTCGCCGCGCACGCCGCGCAGGTGACGGCCTGCGACCTCTCCGCCGAGATGCTCACCGTCGTCGCCGCCGCCGCGGCGGAGCGGGGGCTTGCCAACGTCGCGACCCGACAGGGGGTCGCCGAGGCGCTGCCCTTCGCCGATGCCAGCTTCGATTTCGTCGCCAGCCGGTTTTCCGCCCATCACTGGCGCGATCTGCGCGCCGGGCTGCGCGAGGCCGCGCGGGTGCTGCGGCCCGGCGGCATCGCCGTGTTCGCTGACACGGTCGCGCCGCAGGATGCTCTGCTCGACACCGCGTTGCAGGCGATCGAACTGCTGCGCGATCCCTCGCACGTGCGCGACTACGCGCGGGCCGAGTGGGAGACGGCGCTGGCGGAGGCCGGGCTGCGCGTGACGCGGGCGACGGCGCGGCGCCTGCCGCTCGAATTCGCCGCCTGGGTGGCGCGGATGCGCACGCCGGCCGTGCAGGTCGCGGCGATCCGCGCGCTACAGGCAGCGGTTTCGGAGGAGGTGCGGCGGCACTACGAGATCGCGGCGGATGGCAGCTTCGTGCTGGATACGCTGATGCTGGAGTGCGCGCCCGCCTGAGCGCGGGCGATGAAGCCGCCGCCGAGCACGCGATCGCCGTCGTAGAACACGCAGGCCTGCCCGGGCGCGGGCAGGGCCGGCGCATCGAGCCGCACGCGCGCGCCCGCAGCGGTGAGAAAGACCGAGGCCGGCTGCGGCACTTCGCGTGCGCGCAGCTTTACCGTGCAGCGCAGCGGCGCCACCGGCGGCTCGATCAGCCAGTTGAGTTCGGCCAGGCACACGTCGCGCGTGCCGCTCGCCGGCGGCCCGACCACAATGCGCCGCCGGGCAGGGTCGATCGCGGTGACGATCTGGCGCGCGCCATCGGCCATCGAAGCGGCGCCGAGGCGCTTGCCCTGGCCGACCGTGTAGCCGGCGATGCCGTCGTGTCGGCCGAGCACGCGGCCCTCGGCGGTGACGATCTCGCCCGGCTCGGCGGCCTCGGGCCGCAGCCGCGCCACCAGTTCGGCGTAGGAGCCGGTCGGGACGAAGCAGAGATCCTGGCTGTCCGGCTTGGCCGCCACCGCCAGGCCGAGCCGGGCGGCCTCGGCGCGCACGGCGGCCTTGTCCGCCATGGCGCCGAGCGGGAACAGGGTGCGGGCCAGTTCGGCGCGGGTGGTGGCAAAGAGGAACCAGCTCTGATCGCGGGCCTTGTCCGCGGCGCGGTGCAGCTCCGGCCCGGCTGCCGTGTCGATACGGCGGACGTAATGGCCGGTGGCCAGCGCCTCGGCGCCCAGATCGTCGGCGAGGGTGAGCAGATCGGCGAACTTGACGCGCTGGTTGCAGCGCACGCACGGCACCGGGGTCTCGCCCGCGGCGTAGCGGTCGGCGAAATCCTCGATCACCGCGGCGCGGAACCGGGCCTCGCGGTCGAGCACGTAATGCGGAATGCCGAGCCCGTCGGCGACGCGGCGGGCGTCGTGGATGTCCTGCCCGGCGCAGCAGGCGCCCTTGCGCGCCGACGCGGCGCCATGGTCGTAGAGCTGCAGCGTGACGCCGATCACCTCGTGCCCGGCCTCGTGCAGCAGCCCGGCGACGGTGGAACTGTCGACCCCGCCGGACATCGCCACCAGGACGCGCATGCCTATCCGCCGAGCAGGTTGCGCGTCGCCGCCGGCAGGCGAACGACCAGCCCGTCCAGCGCCTCGGTGATGACGATCTGGCAGCCGAGCCGGGAGGTTTTTTCCAGGCCGAAGGCGAGGTCCAGCATGTCCTCCTCGTCCTCGGTCGGGCTCGCCAGCTTGGCGAACCAGTCCGGATCGACGATGACGTGGCAGGTCGAGCAGGCGAGCGAGCCCTCGCAGGCACCCTCGATGTCGATGCCGTGGCGATGGGCGATTTCTAGCACGGACAGGCCGGCGGGTGCATCCACCTCGCGGCGCGTGCCGTCGCGTTCGATGAA
>JAJZFF010000121.1 GCA_021805485.1 Pseudomonadota bacterium | reverse complement strand
GCCGGGCCCATGAGGCTCGCCCCGCGCGGTCTCGAGCCCGACCGCGTCCTGCGCAAGATCCTGCCGCGCAGCCTGTTCGGCCGCACCCTGCTGATCGTGATCCTGCCGCTGATCCTGCTCGAGGGCGTCGCGCTGCAGATCTTCTACGGCAGCCATCTCGACGTGCTCTCCCGCCGCCTCGCCGGCAGCGTCGCCGGCGAGATCGCCTTCGTGCTCGACCAGGCCGCCCTGCACCCCGCCAGCAGCGCGCGGATCTTCGCCCATGCCGGGCAGCGCTTCCAGTTCCGCTTCCATTTCCACGAGGGAGAAAAACTCACCCCGCGCGGCCTGCCCCATGTCTTCGGCCCGGTGGATACCGACCTCGCCCGCGCCCTCCGCCGCGACCTCAACCGGAAATTCTCCCTGGTCTGGAACGGCCCGCCGGGGATGATCCGCGTCGATGTCCAGCTCGCAACCGGGGTGATGACGGTCGACGTGCCGCGCAAGCGCCTCTATGTCGGCGCGCTCTACATCTTCTTCGCCTGGCTCGCCGGCGTCACCATCCTGCTGCTCGGCATCGCCATCCTGTTCCTGCGCAACCAGGTCCGCGCCATCCGCCGCCTCGCGCTCGCCGCCGAGGCCTTCGGCATGGGGCGCGATCCCGGTCCGATCCGCCCCGAGGGCGCGATCGAGGTCCGCCGCGCCGCCACCGCCTTCAACCGCATGCAGGACCGCATCCGCCGCTTCCTCACCCAGCGCACCGCGATGCTCGCCGGCGTCTCGCACGACCTGCGCACCCCGCTCACCCGGCTGCGCCTCGCCATCGCCATGCTGCCGCCCGACATCGCCGACACCGACGGCATGAACGACGACGTGACGGAAATGGAACGGCTGATCGGCCTCTACCTCACCTTCGCCCGCGGCGAGGGCACCGAGCAGCCCCAGCCGACCGACATCGCCCTGCTGATCGAGGATCTCGCCGCCCGCGCCGCGCGCGGCGGCGCCGCCATCGCGCTCGACCTCGCGCACCTGCCGCAGGCGGTGGTCCGGCCGGAGGCGATGCGCCGGGCGCTGTCCAACCTGCTCGACAACGCGGCCCGCCACGCCCACCGCATCGTCGTCGCGGCGGCGCCGGAAGGCGGGCAGATGCTGCGGATCGTGATCGACGACGATGGTCCCGGCATCCCCGCCGAGCGTCGCGAGCAGATGCTGCGTCCCTTCGAAAGCGGCTCGGCCGCCGGCACCGGCCTCGGCCTCGCCATCGCCCGCGACATCGTCGCGGCGCATGGCGGCACGCTCCGCCTCGATACCAGCCCGCTCGGCGGCCTGCGGGTGGCGATCACGATCCCGCTCTGACCCGCCGCCGTCCGGCACGGCATGGCAACGATATGGCCGGAAGCTATGCCAAAATTTAACCTCAATGGGCGTGCACCCTCAACCTGCGCGTGTCATATGTTGCGTCGCAAACACATTGTCGCCGGGATCGGCGGTTACGCCCAAGCCGATCGGAACGACGGATTCGACGAGGAACGCCGTTCAAATGCCCAACCGCGTGTTCTTTTCGCGTCTTCTTTTGAGGTAGCAGCGCATTGTTGATCTGGCTGGATCTTGAGAACCTGATCCGACATGTCGAATCCGGGCACCGCCCCAGCGGTATCCAGCGGGTGACGTTCGAACTCTCCGCATCCCTGGTGGCCGCCGGCGGCGGCGCGGTCCGGGTCTGCCGCCATGCCCGCGCCCCTCATGGTTTCGTCGAGCTCGACTGGGCGGATGTCGAGGCCCGGCTCGCCGCGCTGATGACGCGCGATGCGCCCGCCCGGCGCGAGGCGCCGTCCCCGCGCGAACGGCCGGAAGCGGCCGGCGCGCTGCGCCGGGCCTTCCGCCGCCTGCCGGACGAGATGCGGATCCCGGTCCACGCGGTCTGCCAGGCGGAGCACGAGGCCGCGCGGGGGCTCCGGTCCGCCGGGGCCGCCCAGCTGAAGGCGATGCGCGGCCTGGCCGCCGTCGCCGCGGGCGGCATGCGCCTGGCCGCCGCCGCCGTGCGCCTCCGCGTCTTGCCGCGCCGGCGCGGCGTGCGCGTGCCGGACGCTTTCGCTCCTCCGGTCGCCTTCGCCGCCGGCGACGTGCTGCTGGCCATCGGCGCCACCTGGCCGTTCCCCGACTATGCCGCCCGGATCGACGCCGCCCGCCGCGACGGCGTGCGCTTCGCCCCCTTCGTCTACGACCTGGTTCCCGCCCTGTTCCCCGAATGGTCGGCCCGCTCCACCACCACCGGCTTCCGCACCTGGATGGAGACGGTGCTGCCCCAGGCCGACCGCCTGTTCACCATCTCCCACGCCACGCGCCGGGCCCTGCGCGATCATGCGAAGCGCGCCGGCCTGCCGATCCCGGAGGCGATTCCCGTGCCGGTCGGCGCGCATTTCCCCCGCAAGGCCGATCCCGACGCGGCGCCCCTGCACCCGCGCCCCTACGTGCTGTTCGTCTCCACCATCGAGCCGCGGAAGAACCATGCCGGCATGCTGCGCCTCTGGCGCGAGATGATCATGCAGGAAAAGCCGGACCTCGTGCCCGACCTCATCCTCGCCGGCCGCATCGGCTGGATGTCGCAGGATTTCATCACCCAGTGCGAGAATGCCGGCTGGCTCGGCGGCAAGCTGCGCCTGATCGAAAGCCCGACCGACGCCGAGCTGGCGATCCTCTACCGCGACTGCCTGTTCACGATCTATCCCTCCTTCTACGAGGGCTGGGGCCTGCCGGTCACCGAGAGTCTCGGCTTCGGCAAGCCGGTCGTCGCCTCCAACACCGCCGCGATTCCCGAGGCGGGCGGGCGCTTCTGCATCTATTTCGATCCCAACGACCTCGGCGACGCCCGCCGCGCGATCAGCGGCCTCGTGCGCAATCCCTCCCGCCGCGCCGGGCTCGAGGCCGACATCGCGCGCAATTACCGCCCGCCCTCCTGGCCGGACGCGGCGCGCCTGATCCTCGACGTGCTGGCCGACGACGCCGTCGACCTGCCCGCCGCACCCGCCGTCATTTCGCTGCCGGCACCAGCTCTATCGTCGCCGACAGGCTGACCCGCTCCTCGATCGCCGCCGGCCGCGCCACCGGCGGGGCCGCGCGCCCCGCCACCATGAGGCCGCCGAACACCGGGCGAACCGGCGGGCCGTCCACCTGCACGGTGCGGATCGTGCCGACCGTCTCGCCGAGCGACCGCGCCACCGCCTGCGCCTCGGCCCGCAGCCGCCGCACCGCATCGCCGATCGCGCGCTCCCGCGTCGCCGCCGCCGTCGCGGCGCTCAGCCGGCCGTCGAGCGACTGCAGGCGCGCGCCCGCGTGCTGGAGCTGCCCGATCAGCCCGCGCAGCCCCGCCGCCGCCGGCGCGCCCGGCGCCGCGTCGCAGGAGAGGCTCAGCTCCTGCCGCGCGATCCACACGGTCCGCTTCGCGTCCGTCGGGGTCACGAAATAGCTCCCGGTCGTCGCGCGGACGCCGGCCACCCCGTCCGCCGCGTGCAGCGCCGCCGCCATCGCCCGGTTGAGCCTGTCCTGCGCCGCGGCCGCGTCCGGCGCCTCGCCGGCGATCTCGAGCGTCGCCGCCATCGCATCCGGCAGATGCCGCGCGCTGCCGGTCACCGAGAGGGTGAGGGTGGTCGCGCCTTGCCGGTGCGGTGCCGCCGCGGCGGCGAGCGGTGCCGCGAGCAGGGCGGCGGCCAGCGGGAGAAGCGCGGTGAATCGGGCCATGGTTGTCTCCTTCCGGGCAGCGCCGTCGTGCCGTCCGCGGCCGCTCCGGCGCGGGCGGGGCGGCCAGCCTAACACGCCCCCGGCGTTCCGGGCAGGCCGCGCGCCAGCCCGCCATTCACTTGACTTTTCGGCGGTCAGAACGGATATCAACGATCTCGGGGCAGACGCAACTGCGCCCCCGTCTCGCGTCTGGCCGCTCCGCAACGAATCGGGAGCGAGCGGATGCGGGCACTCCTGCTCCTCTTGTCCGAATTGGTCTGAATATTGTCCGAGTCCAGGGATTTCGTGCCGCACCCACAGGAAGACGCCGCCGCCGAGGCTGCCGAAACGCCGCCCGCTTCCGGCTTCGCGTCGCTCGGCCTGTCCGAGCCGATCCTCAAGGCCCTTGAGGAAAAGGGCTATCTGAACCCGACCCCGATCCAGGAACAGGCGATCCCGACCGTGCTCATGGGGCGGGACGTTCTCGGCTGCGCGCAGACCGGCACCGGCAAGACCGCGAGCTTCACCCTGCCGATGCTCGACATTCTCTCCGGCTCCCGCGCCCGGGCGCGGATGCCGCGCTCCCTCATCCTCGAGCCGACGCGCGAGCTCGCCCTCCAGGTCGCCGAGAATTTCGTCCAGTACGGCAAGCACCTGAAGCTCAACCATGCGCTGCTGATCGGCGGCGAGAGCATGGGCGAGCAGCGCGACGTGCTGACCCGCGGGGTCGACGTGCTGATCGCCACCCCCGGCCGCCTGATCGACATCTTCGAGCGCGGCGGCCTGCTGCTGTCGGACGTGCGGGTGCTGGTGATCGACGAGGCCGACCGCATGCTCGACATGGGGTTCATCCCCGATATCGAGCGGATCGTCTCCCTCCTGCCAACCATGCGGCAGACGCTCTTTTTCTCCGCCACCATGGCCCCGGAGATCCGCCGCCTGGCCGACGCGTTCCTCTCGAACCCGAAGCAGATCACCGTCTCCCGCCCGGCCACCGTCGCCACCACGATCACCGAAGGCCTGTCGCTGGTCGCCACGCACGACAAGCGCGAGGCCCTGCGCCGGCTGATCCGCACCGAGGACGTGCAGAACGCGCTCGTCTTCTGCAACCGCAAGCGCGATGTCGACATTCTCTGCAAGTCGCTGACGCGGCACAAATTCTCGGCCGGCATGCTGCATGGCGACATGCCGCAATCCGCCCGCTTCGCGACCCTCGAGCGCTTCAAGGCCGGCGAGATCCGCCTGCTGGTCTGCTCCGACGTCGCCGCCCGCGGCATCGATATCGGCGGCCTGTCGCATGTCTTCAATTTCGACGTCCCGCACCACGCCGAGGATTACGTCCACCGCATCGGCCGCACCGGACGGGCGGGAATGCAGGGCCGCGCCCTGACCCTCGCCACGCCGGCCGACCGCGCCGCGGTCGACGCGATCGAATTGCTGATCGGCCACCCGATTCCCCGCCTCGCCGTGGACGGTCTCGATCCCGTCGAGTGGGAGGAGGCCGAGTCCAGGGGCCGCCGCCGGGGCGGCAAGCCCGCCGCCAAGGCCGCGCCGCCGGCGAAGAAGGCGCCCAAGCCGGCCGCCCGCGCCGAGACCCCGCCCGCCGCCGAGGAACAACCCGCCCCCCGCCGCAGCAGGGAGCCGGGCAACCGCCGCGGCGGCCGCGAGGATGCCGGCCCGCGCGAGCCGGTCGTCGGCTTCGGCGATGACATTCCGGCCTTCATGCAGATCCGCCGCCGCGCCCGCCCGGCGGCCGGACCGGATACCGACGGGCAGGACGGAAAAGACCAGAACGAGGATACGGAAATCGCCGCATGAACGAGATGAAACGGGTCGTGGAAACCGGCGCGCACAAGCCGGCCGGCAAGGGCAGCTTCACGCCATTCGAGTGGGACGACGCCCTTCACCTTGACACGCAGCTGACGGAAGACGAGCGCGCCATCCGCGATGCGGCGCATGAATACTGTCAGAACAAGCTCTTCCCGCGCGTTCTTAAAGGTTTCCGCGAAGAAACCTTCGACCGTTCGATCATGTCCGAAATGGGCGAGATGGGCTTTCTCGGCGCCACCCTCTCCACCCATGGCTGCGCCGACGTCTCCTACGTCGCCTACGGGCTGATCGCCCGCGAGGTCGAGCGCGTCGATTCCGGCTACCGCTCCGCCTTTTCGGTGCAGTCCTCGCTGGTGATGTACCCGATCTACGCTTTCGGTTCCGAAGCGCAGAAGGACAAATACCTGCCGAAGCTGCGCGCCGGCGAATGGGTCGGCTGCTTCGGCCTCACCGAGCCCGATGCCGGTTCCGATCCCGGCTCGATGCGCACCCGCGCGAAGAAGGTCGATGGCGGCTACATCCTGAACGGCTCGAAGACCTGGATCAGCAACTCGCCGATCGCCGATGTCTGCCTGGTCTGGGCCAAGGACGACGAGGGCGTGATCCGCGGCTTCCTCGTCGACCGCGGCTCCAAGGGCCTGGAGACGCCGAAGATCGAGGGCAAGTTCTCGCTCCGCGCCTCGGTCACCGGCATGATCATGCTCTCGGACGTCTTCGTCCCCGAGGATCACATGCTGCCCGGCGTGAAGGGGCTGCGCGGCCCGTTCTCCTGCCTCAACAACGCGCGCTACGGCATCGCCTGGGGCGCGCTGGGGGCCGCCGAGTTCTGCTGGCACGCCGCCCGGCAATACACGCTGGATCGCAAGATGTTCGGCCGCCCGCTGGCCGCGACCCAGCTCGTGCAGAAGAAGCTGGCCGACATGCAGACCGAGATCACGCTCGGCCTGCAGGGCGCGCTGCGCCTCGGCCGCCTGCTCGATGCCGGCGAGGCCGCGCCGGAAATGATCTCGCTGATGAAGCGCAACAATTGCGGCAAGTCGCTCGACATCGCCCGCCTCGCGCGCGACATGCACGGCGGCAACGGCATCGTCGACGAGTACCATGTCATCCGCCACATGGTGAATCTCGAAACCGTCAACACCTACGAGGGCGCGCACGACGTCCACGCGCTGATCCTCGGCCGCGCCCAGACCGGCCTGTCCGCGTTCTGATCAGCCCCACACCGGCGCCGCGGGCCTGTGCCGCGCGGCGCCGGTGAGCGGTCAGCCTAGCCGATCGTCGTGGCGATCGTCCCGGCCGTCTGCGGCATCCGCATGCCGCCGGCCATCCGGTTGACCACGAGATCGGGGCGGGATGTGGCGTGTCCGCCAAACACGGGCACGGTCTCGCCGGTCACCAGCCCCTGATAGGTGTCGTCGGAGAGCGACATCTCGCTGAGCGCCAGCGTCTTGCCGGGAATCCCCCGATGCTCGCCGATCTTGCAGCCCATCAGCACGGTCTGCACGTCAAGCCCCGGATAGTCGCGCGGCGGGGCCATCTCCCGGAAGCCCATCCGCCTGTAGAAGCCGGTGTGATTGGCGGTCACGGCGGCGAAGATGATATCGGCGTGGAAATGCAGGATCAGGTAGCCCGCGACGTGATAGAGACCGAGCAGGAGGGCGACGTTCCTGGCGTGCCGGGGGCTGCACGCGAGCCGCGTGATCTCGACCGCCCGGGCCGGACGCCCCTCCGCCGCGAGGCCGGCGAGACAGGTGTCGATCTCGGTGCGGAACATCGCCGCGGCGGGCAGATCGCCCGGCCGGTCGTTGCCGTCGCGATGGCCGAGCATGCACACCCGCACCGATGCCGCGGCCTCGCCGTCGGTGTAGAGCACCAGCGTCTTGCTTAGCGGCGATTCGTCATAAGTATCAGAGAACAGGGCGTCGCGGCGTGGCGCGAGATAGCCCGCGGCGACGTAGGCCTCGTACCGCACGGCGAGGGCTTCCCGAAACCCCTCGTCGTCGAGAACGAGCCGCGCCGTCACACCGTCAGAGCGGCGGGCCGGGAGATGATTGAAATTCGTCGTCCGGGTGAGTTGATGACCAAGGATCGAGCCGTCCATAGGGGGTCTCCTTTGAGAACAAACGGATAACAATGCTTTATCCGATATGATTGCTTAACAGATCAGTGGTGATTCCTTTGTTCCATGAATGGAAAATTTCAGGTAAACGACGTTCTGATCATGCCGGCGAGTACCGTGAACATACAGCGACAATCGTTTGTTCAGATAATTAAACGAGGGCGTCTCTATAACGCGGTCTGGGCCACGGATGTTGTCCCGGAGCAGCTTGTCGCACCGATCGCCGTCGAAGGTCTCGAACTCAGGATCAGGCTGACGCGCGTGGCAAGCCTGGTCGGGCTTCTGGTCGCCGGCGCCATCGCGTTCGATTTTCATGCGACGACGCAGCGGCCATCGGTGCTCGCCGCCTTCCTCGCGCTTGCCATCACCTATCTCGCGCTGTTCGGCTTCACCACGGCATGGCCCGTCATCCGCCGCCGGATCGCCGATTTCGGCCGCGCGAAGGCCGCGTTCAACCGTCTCATCTTCGCGCTGGGCGTTTTCTGGGCCACCTATCTGGTCCTGCTCATGCGGGCCTCGGATTCCGCGAACCAGGCGCTCCTGCTCAGCATCATGATCGGCCTGATCTCGACGACGATCTCCGCCGGCCCGCTCTCCTCGACCCTCTCGTTCTGGGCGCCGCTGACCGTCGGCGCCTTCACCGCGCTCTATGTCTCGCACGATCTCTGGCGGCCGGTCTTCGTGATCACGCTGGGGGCCTATTCCGCCTTCGTCTTCTTCACGATGGTCGTCCTCAACCGCCGCATGCTCGAACGCAGCGTCAACGCCCTCGAGCTCATGCGCACCAGCGAGACGATCCAGATGCTGCTGCGCGATTTCGAGGAGAACGCGAGCGACTGGCTCTGGGAGACCGACGCGGCGCTGAACCTCGTTCATCCCTCGGCGCGGCTGGCCGAGGTGGCGCACCGCCCGGCCAGCGAAATCCGCGGCAACCTGTTCGATTTCATGGCCGGCACCGACGCCGCCCTGGCCAGCCCGGCGGATCCGGCCATCGATCCCTATGCCGAGCTCCGCCGGCAGATCCGCATGCGCCGCCCGTTCCGCGATCTGGTGGTGCCGGTCTCGGCCGCGGGCGAGCGGCGCTGGTGGTCGCTGACCGGCAAGCCGACGCTCGATCACGAGGGCGCCTTCGCCGGCTATCGCGGCGTCGGCTCGGATGTCACGGCCATGCAGCG
>JAJZFF010000475.1 GCA_021805485.1 Pseudomonadota bacterium | reverse complement strand
CGCCGGCCCCGGAACGCGCTACCCGATCGCCTGGGTCTACAAGCGGCGCAACCTGCCGGTGAAGATCGAGCGCGAGTTCGAGGTCTGGCGCCTCGTCGAGGATGCGGACGGCGTCAAGGGCTGGGTGCACCAGGCCACCCTCACCGGCCGGCGCGGCCTGCTCATCACCGGCGCCGAGCGCACGCTGCGGGCCGCGGCCGCCGACGGCGCGGCGCCGGTGGCGCGGCTGAAGCCCGGGGTGGTCGGCCAGATCCTGCATTGCGACGCCGCCTCGGACTGGTGCCAGGTGCAGGTGAAGGAGTATCGTGGCTTTCTCAGGCGCTCCGAGTTCTGGGGCACCACCACGGGGGAGGCGGTGAACTGATGCCGGAGGAGGACGCGGCCCGGCCACGCGCGCATCACGACCTCGGCGGCGTCGCCCAGTATCTCTGCGAGCCGGTCGATCAGAGCGCGCACAGCCTGACCGATTTCGACCGCGAGGTGGACGCGCTGCGCCAGGTGCTCGGCCAGAAGGGCATCATGACCGTGGACGAGCTGCGCCGCGGCATCGAGGCCATCCCGGAGGCGGAGTATCTGCGCCTCGGCTACTACCAGCGCTGGCTGCGCTCGATCACGGCGATCCTGCTCGAAAAAGGCGTCGTCGGCGAGGCGGAACTCGCCGCGGCGCTGGCGGTGGAGCAATGAGCGAGTTCGCCCCCACGGTCTTTCCCGCCGGCGCGCGCGTGCGCGTGCGGCTGGACTGGCCGGAGCAGCGCGCCCCGGCGCATATCCGCACGCCGCACTATGTGCGCGGCCGCGAGGGCACCGTGCTGCGCCCGCTGGGCCGCTTCGCCAACCCCGAGGACCTCGCCTTCGCCCGGGAGGCGGCGATCCTGCCGCTCTATCACGTCCGCTTCGAGCAGCGCGCGCTATGGCCGGAGGCGACAGAAGGCGACGAGGTGGTGGTGGAGATTTTCGGCCCCTGGCTGGAAACCGCATGAGCGCTGGAGGCGGCATGAACCTCTCGGGGCAGGAGAACGACCGTCTGCTCGCCGCGCTGCGCGGCCTGCTGGCGGCAAAGAACCTGGTCAGCACCGCCGAGATCGCCGAGCGCATCGCCGCCACCGATCGGGCGAGCCCGGCGCAGGGCGCGGCGATGGTGGCGCGCGCCTGGACGGACGCCGCGTTCCGCGCCCGGCTGCTGGCGGACGGCGCGCGCGCGGCGGAGGAATTCGGCATCATGATGCGCGGCGCGCCGCCGCTCGGCGTGCTCGAGAACGTCCCCGGGCTGCACCATCTCGTCGTCTGCACGCTGTGCAGCTGCTATCCGCGCGCCGTGCTCGGCTACCCGCCCTTCTGGTACAAATCCGTCGCCTACCGCGCCCGCGCCGTGCGCGACCCGCGCGGCGTGCTGGCCGAATGGGGCACGACCCTGCCCGAGGGCACGCGCATCCGCGTCGTCGATTCCACCGCCGACTATCGCTGGATGGTGCTGCCCCGCCGCCCCGACGGCACCGAGGGCTGGGACGAGGCCGCGCTCGCCGCCCTGGTGCGCGAGGGCGACATGGTCGGCGTGACGCAGCCGCGCCTGCCCTGACCCCGCGCCGGTGGCGCGCCCCGCCCCGGCGAAGAACCAGCCAAGGAAGAGACCGCCGATGACCGTCCATCGCGAAGCGCCCCGCCTGCCTGCCCGGCTGCTGGAGAATTGCCGGCTGCTGCCGGACCGGGTCGCGATCCTGCCGCTGCTGCCCAAGGGCGGGCGGATCGTCGAGATCGGCGTCGCGCTGGGTGACTTCTCCCAGAAGCTGATCGACATCTGCCAGCCGGACGAGTTCATCGCCATCGACAATTTCCGCCTCCACGAGCTGCCCGAATTCTGGGGCCGCAAGCCGGTGGAGTGGTTCGGCGCCCGCACCCACGGCGGCTTCTATCGCGACCGGTTCGCCAGGCTGATCGAAGCCGGGCAAGTGCGCGTGCTGGAGGACGACAGCACCAACGCGCTCGCCACCATCGAGGATGGCAGCGTCGACATGTTCTATGTCGATGCCGACCACAGCTACGAATGGGTCGCCCGCGAGCTCGCGGTGATCAAGCGCAAGGTGAAGCCGGACGGCGTCATCATCATGAACGACTACACGATGTCCGACATCCTCGCCGGCAACGGCGCCTATGGCGTGATCCACGCGACCAACGAGTTCATGATCGCCGAGAACTGGGAGATGACGCATTTCGCGCTGCAGCCCTTCATGTATTGCGACGTGGTGCTGCGCCGCGCAACCACCGCCCCCCAGCAGGGAGAAGCGCCGGCGCGGGGTGAAAGATCCGAGCCCGACAAGGCATCGGGGCGCAGCGAAGCATCTGGGCGCGAGGCCGCACCGCCGCCGATCTCGCCTGGCCGCTTCACCGCGCACAATATCCGCCTCGACGACGGCAGCGAGACCATGCCGGAGATCGGCTGGACGATGGATCAGCACGGGCTGGTACACGCCGTCGCGCGGACCCTCGGAGTGGTGTTCCCGTCCGGACTCTATGGCCGCAGCATCGTCGATATCGGTTGCCTCGAAGGCGGCTACACCACCGCCTTCGCCCGCCTCGGCCTGCGCGCCACCGGCATCGAGGTGCGCGAGAGCAATTTCCGCAACTGCACCTATGTGAAGTCCAAGGTCGACCTGCCCTGGCTGGACTTCATCCGCGACGACGCCAATGCCATCGCCCGGCACGGGCCGTTCGACGCCGCTTTCGTCAACGGCCTGCTCTACCATCTCGACCACCCACGCCGGTTCCTCACCGATCTCGCCAAGGTCACGCGGCGCGTGGTGTTCCTGCATACCCATGTCGCGCAGGCGGAGCCGACCGAGGCGGTTCAGCTCCACAATCTGTCCGAACTCACCGAGAACGAAGGACTCAAGGGCCGCTGGTACCCGGAATACGACCAGCTCACGCCCGAGCAGCTCGAGGAGGCCAGATGGGCCTCCTGGAGCAACAACCGCTCCTTCTGGATCCAGAAGGAATACCTGCTGGCGCTGCTGCGCGAGCTCGGCTTCGATCTGGTCCTGGAACAGTTCGACAGCATGCCCGACATCGTGCACGAGATGACCGCCGGCACCTACCGCCAGCAGGACCGCGTGCTGCTGGTCGGCATCAGGACCGGCGCGCCGTCGTAGTCCGGCGCCGCGTCCGAGCGACGCCGAGGGGTCAGGACCCGACGCCGCGCTTTGCGCGCTCCGGTGCGCGGAGCCGGCCGCCCCGGCTGCATTCGCGGCTCCGGGTGCGGCGGCATGGCGGCGCTTGACAGGGCGCTTCGGCTTTGGCATTCTGAATTCAGAGTTCGGTGTTCAACGGCGCCGCCGAGCGCCAGGGCGGACACGCCTGATCGCCGACCACCCTGCCCGACGGGCAGGACGGGCCTGGCCGAAAGACGAAGGACGATGCCAACGTGCGCGCAGGGGCGGCGGCCGCGTTGGCGCCATGCTCAGAACAATTACCGGGGAGGATGAAGTGCAATCAGCGATCGGAACGACCCACGACGATGTCCGGGCAGGTCTGGAGGACGACGCGTACAGGAAGGTGACGCTGCGGATCGTGCCGTTTCTCTTCATCTGCTATCTCGCGGCCTATCTCGACCGGGTGAATGTCGGGTTCGCCAAGTTGCAGATGCTGAAAGAGCTGCAATTCAGCGAGACCGTCTATGGGTTCGGCGCCGGCATATTCTTCCTCGGATACGTGCTGTTCGAGGTGCCGAGCAATGTCATCATGCTGCGCGTCGGGGCCCGCATCTGGATCGCGCGGATCATGATCACCTGGGGCATCATCTCGGCGCTGATGTGCTTCGTGCACACGCCGTTCCAGTTCTACGCCCTGCGGTTTCTGCTCGGCGTCGCCGAAGCGGGTTTCATCCCCGGCATCCTGCTCTATCTGACCTACTGGTTCCCCGCCCGCCGGCGCGGCCGGATCACCGCGATCTTCCTGGCCGCGATCCCGACCGCGAGCATCCTCGGCGGGCCGCTGTCCGGCTGGATCCTGAAGGAGGTCAGCGGCACCCAGGGGCTCTCGGGGTGGCAGTGGCTGTTCCTGATCGAGACCATCCCCTCGATCCTGCTCGGCATCGTCACGCTGGTCTATCTGCGCGACCGCGTCTCCGATGTCCGCTGGCTGACCGATGACGAAAAGCGCCTGATCGCGACCAATATCGGCCACGAGGAGCAGGAGAAGTCCGGCCACTCGCACCTGTCGCAGGCGTTCACCGATGCGCGGGTGTGGCTGCTCGGCGTGATCTATTTCAGCATCGTCTGCGGCATCTACATCATCAGTTTCTGGCTGCCGTCGCTGATCAAGCGCACCGGCGTGAGCGATCCGCTGCATATCGGCCTGCTGAGCGCGGTTCCCTACATCGTCGCGATCGTGGCCATGGTGGGCGTCAATGCCAGCGCCGACCGCATGCGCGAGCGTCGCTGGCACACGATGCTGCCGGCGCTGATCTGTGCCGCGGGCCTGGTGCTGACCGGGTTCGCCGGCGCCGACCCGCTCCTGGCGATGGTCGGGCTGACCATCGCGGCGGCGGGCGCATCCTCGGCGCAGGCGTCGTTCTGGTGCCTGCCCGCCGCGTTCCTCGGCGGCGCCGCCGCCGCCGCGGGCATCGCCTTCGTCAACTCGCTCGGCAACATCGCCGGGTTCGCCAGCACCTTCCTGGTCGGCTGGCTGACCGAGACGACGCACAGTGCCGCCGCGGCGCTCTATGTCTTCGGCGGCATCATGGCCGTGGGCGGTGTGCTGATCCTCGCGATCCAGCCGCAACTGGTGAACAAATGAGGCCCCCGGTCCCGGCACGGCGGCGCGGCGGCAGCGCGCGAGGGGTGCGATGAGCGAGGCAGCGAACAGCTTCGATCCATTCGGCGGCGGCGGCGATCCGATGCGCCGGTCCCTCGCCGCCGCGTGGGAGATGTGGTCGGCGATCGCGACCGGCTGGCAGTCGGTGCTGACCAACCGCGGCCTGCCGGCCGCACAGGCCATGGCCGACCGGCTGCGGACGCCGACCGCCTGGCCGGACGCCTTCGCGCCCCTGCTCGCCGAGCTGCAGCGCATTTTCGCCCTGCCGCAATTCTCCGATCTGCCCCTGCTGGACGGCAAGGCGCTGCCCTCGCTCGCCCCCGCGGCGGAGCTGCTGGCCGCGGCCAGCCAGCTCATGCTCGCCGCGCTGCCGCTGTGGCTGCGCACCACGCAGCGCTTCCAGGCCGAGATGGCGGCGCGCCGCACCGAAGGCGCGCCGGCGCTGCCCGGCGCCGGCGATGCGATGGACATCCTGAACAACGTGCTCGATCAGACCCTGATGGAGTTCAACCGCTCGGCGGAATTCGCCACTCTGCTGCAGCGGGTGCTGCGGGCGGCGATGGGCTACCGCAACGAGGCGCGCCGGTTCGGAGAGCGCCTGGCCAACGCCGTCGATCTGCCGACACGGACCGAGATGACCGACGTCTACCAGCGCCTCCACGACCTGCAGCGCGAGACCCATGCGCTGCGCCGGGAGCTGCGCGCAATGAAGAAGCAGGCCGGCGCCACGCCACCGGCAGCGCGGGCTCCGGCCCGGAAGCGGAGGGACGCATGACGAAGGACACGAAGGGAGTCCCCGACTTTGCGGAGCTGCTCGGCTTCGCCACCAGGGCCGCCCAGGCGGCCACGCTGCTCAGCGGCATCCGCGACGACGATGTCGACCTCGCGGTCACGCCACGCCAGGAGATCCGCCGCATCAATGGCCGCACGCTCTACCGGCTGGTACCGGACGCGCCGCCGCGCATCGCGACGCCGGTGCTGGTGCTCTATGCGATGGTCGGCCGATGGACCGTGCTCGACCTGCAGGACGACCGGTCGTTCCTGCGCGGCCTCGCGAAGTCCGGCTGCGATGTCTACGTGCTCGACTGGGGCCATCCGACCCCGGCCGACCGGTTCGACGATTTCGGCGATCTGCTGGAGCTGTATCTCGACGAGTTCGTCGAGACCATCTGCGAGCGCCACGCCATCGACGCCATCAACCTGCTCGGCATCTGCCAGGGCGGCGTCATCGCGCTGTGCTATGCCGCGCTCCATCCGGCACGGGTGCGTACGCTGATCACCTGCGTCACCCCGGTCGATTTTCATGCCGACAAGCGCGAGACCCGGGGCGACCGCGGCTTCATGAATGTCTGGACGCGCGGACTGAACCCCGGCGACATCGACCTGCTGATCGACACGATGGGCAACGTGCCCGGAGACGTGGGCGGGGCGATGTTCTCGCTGATGACGCCGTTCCGCACCCTCGCCAAATACAATCTCACCCTGCTGCAGGTCGGGCAGGACCGCGCCAGCCTGATGAACTTCCTGCGGATGGAGAAATGGCTCGCCGACCGGCCCGCGCATACCGGCGAATCGGCCCGCCAGTGGCTCAAGGATCTGTATCAGGGCAACAAGCTGGCGGCGGGGGAGCTGGTCGTGGGCGGGCGCGCGGTCGATCTCGGTGCCGTGACGATGCCGGTGCTCAACATCTACAGCGAGACCGATCACATCATCCCGCCCCCTGCGAGCAAGGCGCTCCGCGCGTGCGTCGGCGCCCGGGACTACACGGAAGCGGCGGTCAGCGGTGGCCACATCGGGATTTTCTGCAGTCGCTCGCAGCAGAAGCTGCAGGACCTGATTGTCGGGTGGCTCGCGGCCCGGTAATCGGGCCGTGGCTCGCCGGGCTGCACTCGTGACGAAAGGCTCTCCCGTATGGTGCTCGTCCCCACTGCGCGCGTCGGTCTGAACTGCACGCAGACGGGGACGGGACCGGCCCTCTGCCTCATCGCCGGGTTCCGCCAGAGCGGCGCCGCCTGGCCGGAGGCGTTCGTTTCCCGCCTGGCCGAGCGCCACCGGGTGATCGTGTTCGACAATCGCGGAACCGGGCTGAGCGAGAAGCCGACGCACGGCTACGGGCTGCACGAGCAGGCCGCCGACGTCGCCGCTCTGCTGAGCGCGCTCGATATTCCGCGCAGTCATGTCCTCGGCTTTTCGATGGGCGGCGGCATCGCGCAGGAGCTGGCGATCCGCTTCCCGGACCGGGTCGGCCGGCTGATCCTGTTCGGCACGTTCTGCGGCGGCATCTGGTCCCACTCCGCGCCCTGGTCGGTGCTGCGGCGGCTGTTCATGGTCGACGGGCTCAGTTTCGAGGACGCGGCCCGCGAGGCCTGGGCGGTCACCTACTCGCCGGCCTATCTCGCGGCCAATGCGATCGCCGTCGAACGGCAGATGCATCGCGAACTGATGCATCCCACCCCGACCTTCGTCGCGCGGCGGCAGAGGCAGGCGCTGTGGACGTTCGACACCTACTTCAGCCTGCCGCGGATCGCCGCCGCGACCCTGGTCGCCACCGGAGGCGACGACGTGCTCGTTCGGCCCGGCAATTCGGCCCTGCTCGCGACGCGGATCCCCGGCGCGAGGCTCGAGATCCTCGCCGATCTGGGCCATCGCGCGATCTGGGAAGCGCCCGAGGAGATCGCGGGGCTGATCACGGACTTTCTCGCCGGCCCGGCGGTGCCGCGCGCCCTGCCGCATGCCCGCCGCGCCGACCATCCTCCGCGCGCGCAGAGGGCCGAAATCGGGCCCGCGACGCCGGGGTGAACGCGAGGCTCGGCGGTTTACCGAATGTTCAGCCCCTGACGGAGACAATGGCTGCGGATCCCTGCGGAGCCCGTGCCATGCCCCTCCCGTCCCGCCGCCCCTCGCCGATCCGGCCTCGGTCATGAGCGCCGGCGACGTCGCGCTGTTCTCGCTCGCCGACCAGCGCCTGGCCTGGCTCGATCAGCGGCAGGTGCTGATCTCGCAGAACATCGCCAATGCCGACACGCCGGGCTGGCAGGAGCGCGATCTGCAGCCCTTCGCCGCCACCCTTGCCGCCGCAGGTGGCATCGCTGGGGGCGCTGAACTGGCGCCGACGCGGACCAATCCGCTGCATCTCGTCGCCACCGGCGATCCGCCCTCGGCGAGCAAGCGCATCAAGCCCACCGAGCGCGCGCCGGACGGCAACGCGGTGCCGCTGGAGGACGAAATGGTCAAGCTGGCCGATACCGGCAGCAGCCACGAATTCGTCACCAACATCTACAAAACCTACCTCCTGATGTTCAAGACGGCGGCCACCTGAGCGGGCGGGCGCAAGCGGAGACGATCGACATGGACCTCGAGAAAGCCCTCACCATCTCCGCCCGCGGGCTGGACGCGCAGGCGACGCGGCTGCGCGTGGTCGCGGAGAACATCGCCAACCAGGACACCACCGGCTCGTCGCCCGGCGCGGCGCCATACCGGCGCAAGACCATCAGCTTCGCCAACCGGCTCGACCGCGCCCTCGGCGCCGACACCGTGCAGGTGAAGAAGATCGGCCAGGATCAGCGGCCGTTCCAGAAGCGCTTCGACCCCGCCAGCCCGGCGGCCGACGCGCAGGGCTACGTGCAGGCGCCGAACGTCGATCCGTTCATCGAGTTGATGGACATGCGCGACGCCCAGCGGACCTATTCGGCCAATCTCTCGGTGATGTCGGCGACGCGGACGATGCTCACGCGGGTCATCGGCCTGCTGAAATGAAACCGCTCGCCGTCGCCCCGCAACTCGCCGCCGCGGCCTATCGCGCCGCCGACGCTGCCCCCGGGGCCGGCCCGACCGCCGCCGTCACGGACGGCGAGAGCGCCGGCGGCGCCGGCTTCGGGGCCATGCTCCAGCGCGCGGTCGAGGGCGCGGTGCAGGTCGGCCAGCAGGCCGAGACGCAGTCGATGCAGGCGATCGCCGGCGGCGGCAACATCACGGAAGTCGTCACCGCGGTGGCGAAGGCGCAACTCACCCTGCAGACC
>JAJZFF010000047.1 GCA_021805485.1 Pseudomonadota bacterium | reverse complement strand
ACGTTCCGATCCTGATGGATTTCAGATTCGGGACACCAGAAAAAACGACGGTTTGGCGGCCTGCTTGTCCCTGGAATTGACCCACGAATTTCAGGGGCAGGACACCAGGGCAGGTAGCGGGCCCGCATGACCGTGCGCCCCGAGCCGGGTTTGCCAGCACCCGCCCCGGCGCATACGCTGTTCCCGTTGTCTTCACGCGGGGCCGGAAACGCCGATGCAGGTCGAACTGCGCCACTGGCGCGCCTTTGTCGCCGCGGCGGATGCGGGTCATTTCGGCCATGCCGCCGAACGCCTCGGCATCAGCCAGCCGGCCCTCAGCCAGCTCATCCGCGCGATCGAGACCGCGCTCGGCCTGTCGCTCTTCGATCGCGCCGGCCGCAACATCCGGCCCAGCGCCGCCGCGCTCGGCCTGCTGCCCGAGGCGCGGGCGATCGTCACCCAGGCCGACCGCGCCGAACGCGCCGGCGCCGCGATCGCCCGCCGCCAGCGCCGCGCCATCGCCGCCGGCTATGTCGGTTCCGCCGCCTTCCACCCTCTCTTCGCCGCCCTGATCCGCGCGATCGACACCACCAGACCGGAAATCGCGCTCCGCATCGACCAGGTCTCCGGCACGATCCAGGTCCAGCACCTCGCCGCAACCCGCCTCGATCTCGGGATTGTCCGCTCGCCGCTGCCGACCCTCGACCCCGCCCTCGCGACCCTCACCCTCGCGCGCGAACGCATGATGATCGCCGTCGCCGAAACCAGCACCCGCCGCGATGCCGGGCCGCTGCCGCTCGCCGCCTTCGCCGAACACCCCTTCATCCAGTACATCGAACAACCGAGCGGCGGCCTCCGCCGCCTCACCGCCGAAGCCTGCGCCGCCGCCGGCTTTGCGCCGCGCACCGTGCAGACCGTGCCGCAAATCGCCACGATGCTCTGCCTTGTCGGCACCGGCATCGGCGTCGCCATGGTGCCGGAAACGATGGCGCGTTTCGTGGTGCCGGGCGTTGCCTACCGACCGCTGCGCGAACGCATCGTCACCGACCTCATCCTCATCTACCGCCGCAGCGATACCGCGCCCGCCCTGCGCGCCACGCTTCGCCTCGCCCGCCGGCTTGTCGATAAGAGCTCCTTATCGATTTGACCGGAATCGCTGATTGGCCGCGCCGGGCGGTGCGGTATCACGAAGGCATGGAGGAACGTCTCGGCATCGCGGTGAAGCGGGCGATGCTCGCACCGGAGCGGTTCGCGCCCGGCGCGAGCGGTTTCAGCGTACCGGCGGTGTTCCGCGGCGCGGAGGGGGCGGCCGCGCGGCAGGCGCTGATCGTCCTGCACGGCGCGCGGCGGGACTGCATCGAATATGCCGATATCGCGACAGATGCGTTTGGCGACCGGCTCGGCACGCTGGCGCTGGCGGTGCCGCAATTCCCGGTCGCAGCGGATCTGGCGGGGGTGGAGGATGCGGCGCGGCTCGCGCGCTGGCCCGACCGGATCTGGATCGAGGGCGGGGCGGCGGTGGCGCCGGCCGGGCTCGATGCGTTTTCGGTCCTCGATGCGCTGATCGGGCATTTTTCCGACCGCACGGCGTATCCGCTGGTGAGCGAGATCGTGATCGCGGGGCATTCGGCCGGCGGCCAGCTCGCGCACCGGCATGCGGTGCTCTCGCCGCTCGGCGACGCGGTGCGCTACGTCGTCGCCAACCCGGCCTCGTATGTCTGGTTCGGGCCGGCGGCGGGGCCGTGGAAGTACGGGCTCGCGGGGCGGCCTGCCTATGGCGGGGCGCTCGACGATGCGGCGATCGAGGCGCGCTATGCCCGGCGCGACGTGGTCTATCTGCTCGGGCGGCGCGACTGCGACCCGGAGCACCGGATGCTCGACCGCACGCCGCCGGCGCTGGCGCAGGGGCCGCACCGGCTGGCGCGCGGGCGCAACTATATCGCTCATCTCGCGGCGCGGCAGGGTGCGGCCCTGCGGCACCGGCTTATCGAGATCGAGGGCGTGGGGCACGACCCTGGCGCCCTGTTCGCCGCGGCGGCGGCGCGCGACGCCGTGCTCGGCGCGGCGCGGAACAATCAGGAGGAGGAAACCAGATGACCACACGCAGAAACGCACTGGGTCTCGCGGCCATGGTGGCCGGGCTCGCGGCGGGGATGGCAGTGCCGGCCCTCGCCGCCGCGCCGCCGCCGACGATCACGAGGGGGGTGCTCACCGTCGCCTACCGGACCGACGACAAGCCGGTCTCCTTCATCGCCGACGGCAAGCCGACCGGCTTTCTGGTGGAGTTCGAGGAGGCGATCGCGGCGAAGCTCGGGCTGAAGGTGAGGTTCGTCGCGACGAGTTTCGCCAGCATGCTGCCGGGCGTGCGGAACCACATCTACGACACGGCGGCTTTCGCGACGCTGGTGACGCCGGCGCGGCAGAAGGCGGTCGCCTTCACCACGCCGATCGGCTACGGCCAGGCGCGGCTGGTGAGCCGGAGCGGGGCGGCGATCGGGACAGTGGACGGCGCGTCCGGCAAGACGGTGGCGATCACCCAGGGCAGCGCGCTGATCCCGCTGCTGCGCCACATCGCGCCGGGGGTGAAGGTGCGGGAGTTCCCGAACATCGCCGCCAGCCTGAATGCGCTGATCGCGGGCCAGGTGAACGGACTCTTCACCGGGCTCGCGACGGCGAACGCGCTGGTGAAGAAGCATCCCGGTCTCGTCGCGTCGCAGACCGTGACCACGGGCGTTGCCGAATATCCCGTGGCGAAGGGCAATCCGAAGCTGCTCAAGGCGATGGACAGGGCGATTGGCGAACTGATGAAGGATGGCACCTACACGAAGCTGTTCGTGAAGTGGAATCCGCCGGCGGTGCGCATTCCGGATCAGCTCTACAAGGATTATCCGGGCATGCCGCACCAGCCGCCGGCGAAGGCCTGAGCGCGGGGCGCGCCGATGTTCCGGGGGCTGGCGCGGATTCAGCAGACGTTCTTCGACGCGCACATGATCGCGCATGTGATGCCGACGCTGCTGCGCGTCGGCCTGCCGAACACGATCCTGCTCGCCGTGCTGGCCTCGCTGATCGGGATGGTGGTGGGGCTGGCGATCGCGACCGGACTGCTCGCGCGGCCGGCCGTGGTGCGGCTCGCCTGCCGCGTCTATGTCGATATCCTGCGGGGGCTGCCGCACATCCTGACGATCTACCTGATCGGCCAGGGGCTGCCGATCGCGGGGCTAAGCCTGTTCGGCAACGATACCTATGCCTACGCCGCGCTTTCGATCGGGCTGATCGAGGGGGCCTACATGGCGGAGATCTTCCGCGCCGGGCTGCAGAGCGTCGAGCGCGGGCAGATCGAGGCGGCGCGCACGCTGGGCATGACCAGGTGGCAGACGATGCGCGACATCATCCTGCCGCAGGGCATCCGCCGGGTGCTGCCGCCGCTGACCGGGCAGTTCATCCTGGTGATCAAGGGCACGGCGCTGGTGTTCCTGCTGGGGCTGACCTCGTCGCAGCGGGAGATCTTCTCGATCGCGCAGGATTCGGCGATCAACAACGCCAATCTCTCGCCGCTCACCGCGGCCGGGATCCTGTATCTCGCGCTGACGGTGCCGATGACCTACGCGGTGAATGCGTGGGAGCGGCGGCTGCGCGGCGAGCGGCAGGGAGGGCGCGCCGATGTCTGACGCGGCGAACGGGGTGGCCGTGCGGTTCGAGCAGGTGACCAAGCGTTATGGCGCGACCGAGGTGTTGAGCGAGATCTCGCTCGATGTCCGCCGCGGGAGCACAACCTGCATCATCGGGCCGTCGGGGTCGGGCAAGTCGACGCTGCTGCGCTGCACGAACCTGCTGGCGCGGCCGGACGAGGGGCGCGTGCTGATCGACGGCGTGGACATCACCGGGCCGGGCACGGATGTCGACGCGATGCGGGCGCGGGTCGGCATGGTGTTCCAGCATTTCCACCTGTTCAGCCATCTCGACGTGATGGACAACGTGACGCTGGCGCTGCGCCGGGTGCGGCGGATGGCGCGGGAAGAGGCCGAGGCGCGGGCGGTCGCGCAGCTCCGCGCGGTCGGGCTCGAGGGGCTGGAGCGGCGGCGGCCGGCGGAGCTTTCGGGCGGGCAGCAGCAGCGGGTCGCCATCGCGCGCGCCCTGGCGATGGAGCCGGCGGTCATGCTGTTCGACGAGGCGACCTCCGCACTCGATCCCGAGCTGGTCAAGGGCATTCTCAACGTGATGCGCGATCTCGCGCTGTCGGGAATGACGATGCTGGTGGTGACCCACGAGATGCGCTTCGCCCGCGAGGTGGCCGGCGAGGTGGTCTTCATGGATCGCGGCCGGATCGTCGAGACGGGCGCGCCGGACCGCCTGTTCGACCATCCCGGGACCGCGCGGCTGCAACAGTTTCTCGACCAGGTTCTCTGATCCCCGCCCACAGGAGTATGCCCATGACCGAGGACGTCCCCCCACCCGCGCCGGCCGAGATCGCGGCGCTGTTCAGCCGCCAGTCGGTCTGGCAGTCCTGGCTCGATGTCGAGTCCGCACTCGCCGCGACGCAGGCGGAGCTCGGCATGATCCCGGCGGAGGCGGCGCGCGAGATCGCCGCGCGGGCGCGGCTGGAGACGATCGGCGAGGCGGCGCTGGCGGCGGATATCGCCAAGACGCGCGCGCCGGTGGTCTCGCTGGTGCGGCTGCTCTCGCGCGCTTGCGCGGGCGAGGCCGGCGGCTTCGTTCACTGGGGGGCGACGACGCAGAACGTGGTGCAGACCGGCCGGGTCCTGCTGATGCGCCGGGCGCACGCGGCACTGATGCGCCGGCTCGCCGCGATCCTCGACCGGCTCGCCGGCTTCGCCGAGGCCGAGGCCGGGACGGTGACGGTGGCCCGCACCAATATCCGCCACGCCTTGCCGATCACCTTCGGCTTCAAGGCAGGGGGCTGGATCGAGGAATTTCTCCGCCATGAGGAGCGGTTCCGCGAGGCGGCGCCGCGCGTCTTCCGCGCGCAATGGGGCGGCGCGGTGGGAGCGATGCATGCGGTGGGCGAGGCCGGACCCGAGCTGAACCGCCGGCTCGCGGCGCGGCTCGGGCTCGGCTGGCACGAGATCCCCTCGCGCGCCGGGCTCGACACCTTCGCCGAATACGTCCTGCTCCTCGGGATGTTCGCGGCGACCTGCGGCAAGATCGCACGGGATCTCTACGTGATGATGTCGGACGAGTTCGGCGAGGTCATCGAGGATCTCGGCGAGGAGGTGATTGGCTCGTCGACCATGCCGCACAAGGTGAACTCGAAGATCGCGGTGCATGTGATCGCGCTTTCGGCGCGGGTGCGCGCGCAGGTGCCGCTGGCGCTGGAGGCGATGCAGCCGAGTTTCGAGGGCGATGGCGCGAACAACCAGATGCTCTCGGCGCTGATCGACCAGGCCTGCCCGCTGGCCTACGAACTGGCGGCGCAGATGGATGAACTGCTGGCGGCGATCCGGCTGCGGCCGGCGGCGATCGGGCGCAACCTCGCGATGTCGGGCGCGTTCATGGCCTCCGAGAATGCGATGATGGCGCTGGCGCCGCTGCTCGGCCGAACCGTGGCGCACGATATCGTCCATCATGCGATTGCCGAAGCGGTGGAAACCGGCGGGGATCTTGCGGCGCTGATCGCCGCCGCCCCCGATGCGGCCGGGCGCGTCGATGCCGCGATGGTCAGGGACGCGCTCGACCCTTCGTCCTATATCGGCCAGAGCGTCGCGCTGGCGCGCGGAATGGTCGGCCCGGCGCGGGCGGCGGCGGCGCGGCTGCGCGACAGGGCGAATGGCTCCGCGTCGACGGGGCCGCTGGCCTGACGAACCGGCTCCCGCCTGGCGCCGCCGGGCCGGGAACCTGCCGGCGGTCACGCACGGTCCCGCCGGCTCGAGGCCCTCACCCATACGAATTCACCCGCAGGCGATGGAGGGAGAGCCGGGCCGATTCATCATCGGCCCGATCCACCAGTTTCAAAGTGGACAGTAAAAAACAATCGTTCAGCGGCCTGCTTGTCCCTGAAATTCATCCACGAATTTCAGGGGCGGGACACTAGGCCCCGCGCGGCGGCGTGCCGGCGCGGGCGATGGGGGCGACGAATTGCGGCTCGGTGTCCCAGGGGAACAGGATCCAGGTGTCCTGCGAGACCTCGGTGATGAAGGTGTCGACCAGCGCCTTGCCGGCCGGCTTGGCGTAGACGGTGGCGAAATGGGCGCGGGGGAGAAGCTGGCGCACCTCGCGCGCGGTGGTGCCGGTATCGACCAGATCGTCGATGATCAGGAAGCCCGCGCCGTCGCCGGCGGCGGTGGGCGGCTTGGTGATGGTGGGCTTGCCGATCCGCTCCTCGTCATAGGTGACGATGCTGACGGTCTCGATCAGGCGGCATTCCAGCTCGCGGGCGACGATGGCGGCCGGGATGAGCCCGCCGCGGGTGATCGCGACGATGCCATCGAACGGCGCCAGCGCGTTGAGCCGCCAGGCCAGCGCCTTGGAGTCGCGGTGAAGCTGGTCCCACGAGACGGTGTAGTAATGCGTGGCCATCAGAACAGGCGTCCTCCGTCGGGCACGGTGAAATCGGGGCGGATCAGCACGACCTCGCCGTTTTCGTCCGGCATGCCGAGGGTGAGCACCTCGGACATGAAGGGGCCGATCTGGCGGGGCGGGAAATTGACCACGGCGCAGACCTGCCGGCCGATCAGCCGGTCCGGCGCGTAATGCACGGTGATCTGCGCCGAGGAGCGCTTGACGCCGAGCGCGCCGCCGAAATCGATCCACAGGCGGATGGCGGGCTTGCGGGCCTCGGGGAAAGGCTTGGCATCGACGATGGTGCCGACGCGGATGTCCACACGGGCGAAATCGTCATAGGTGATCGTCGGGGGCGGGTTCTCGGCCATGAGGCTGCATTGGCCAGCGCGGGCGCATTGTCAATCCGGCGGCGGAGTGCGATTTGATTCGGCAGATCGTTACAGGAGTGTCCAGAGAATGCGCGATTTCGATTTTCCGGGCCGCAGCGCGGTTTACGCGGGGCGGGCGATGGCGGCGACCTCGATGCCGGCGGCGACCCTCGCCGCGCTCGACGCCTTGCGGGCGGGCGGCAACGCGCTCGATGCGGCGGTGACGGCGGCGGCGGTGCTCGGCGTGATCGAGCCGCAATCGACCGGCATCGGCGGCGACTGCTTCTGCCTCTACAAGAAGGCCGGCAGCCCCGAGGTGATCGCGCTGAACGGCTCCGGCCGCGCCCCTGCCGGCGCGACGATCGACTATTTCGAGTCCCAGGGAATCGCCCAGTTCGACAACATCTCGGCCCATGCCGTCACCGTGCCGGGCGCCGTCTCCGCCTGGGAGACGCTGCTCGCGGCGCATGGGCGGCGCGGGCTCGATGCGGCGCTGGCGCCGGCGATCCGCTATGCCGAGGAGGGGCATCCGGTGCATCCGCGCGTCGCCTTCGACTGGAAGATTGCCGAGGGCAAGTTGCGCCGCAGCGGCGCCGCCGCGCTGCTGCCGGGCGGCGCCGCGCCGGTCGCAGGCACGATGTTCCGCCAGCCCGAGCTTGCCCGCACGCTGCGGGCGATCGCCAAGGACGGGGCGAAGGCGTTCTACGAGGGGCCGGTCGCCGCCGCGATCGTGGCCGAGCTGCGGGCGCGCGGCGGCGTGCATGCCGAGGCGGATTTCGCCGCCGGCCGCACCGCGGCGAAATTCGTCACCCCGATCAGGCGCGATTTCGACGGGCTGACGATCTGGGAATGCCCGCCGAACGGCTCGGGCCTGCTGGCGCTGATGCTGCTCGGCATTCTCGAAGGGTTCGGCCCGGCGCCGGACGGGCCGATGGGGCCGATCCGGCTGCACCGGCACATCGAGGCGGCGCGCCTCGTCTATCGCGATCGCGACGCGCTGCTGGCCGACCCGGACCAGGCGGAGGTGCCGGTCGCGCATCTGCTGAGTGATGACTATCTCGGCGGGCTGCGGGCGCTGATCCGCGACGACCGGGCGATGGTGGACCTGCCGCGCGCCGGCGAGACGGCGCTGCCGCTGCATCGCGACACCGTCTATCTCTGCGTGGTGGACGAGGACGGCAATGCCTGTTCGTTCATCAACTCGACCTACGAGAGCTTCGGCTCGGGCATTCTCGCCGGGGATACCGGCGTGGTGCTGCACAATCGCGGCATGGGCTTCCGCATCCAGCGCGGCCATCCGAACTGCATCGCCCCGGGCAAGCGGCCGATGCACACGATCATCCCCGGCATGGCGACCCAGGGCGGCGAGGCGGTGATGCCGTTCGGCGTGATGGGCGGGCATTACCAGCCGATGGGCCAGTCCTGGCTGGTGACCAACATGCGCCAGTACGGGCTCGACGTGCAGGAGGCGCTCGATCTCGCCCGCGTCTTCCCCTTCGGCGGGCAGGTCGAGGTCGAGCGGTCGGTGCCGGCGGCGACCCTCGAAGGCCTGGTCGCGCGCGGCCACAAGGTGGTGCGCGACGACCGGCCGGATGCGCGGCCGCATGGCGGCGGCCAGGCGATCTGGATCGATCGCGGGCGCGGCGTGCTGATCGGCGGGTCCGACCCGCGCAAGGACGGCTGCGCGCTCGGCTATTGATGCCGCGCCGCGCGGCCATCATCGCGTCGCATCGGAGCGGTCGCCGTTCGCGACTGGCGGTGCGATGAGCGGCGGCGGGCCGGGGGACCGGCCGCGGCCGCCGCCGGTGGCGGCGCTGATGCCGATGGCGGTGACGGGCGTGACCGTGCTGGGCTTCATGCCCGCGCTGATACTGATCTTCCTCGCGCAGCTGATCTGGGGCGCCGGGTTCGTCGGGCCGTTCATGCTCTACGTGGTCTGGCCGTTCGCCATTGTCGCGGTGGCGGCCATGCGCATCGTGATGGGCGGGATGGGGCGGGGCAA
>JAJZFF010000360.1 GCA_021805485.1 Pseudomonadota bacterium | reverse complement strand
TGTCCTCCGCAACGGTGCGAGGTTTCTTCTGCAACTCGGCATACTCGGCAAGATAGCGCTCGGCGAATGCCTCGAATGTCGGGGCTGATCGGGCTTTGCGCTTTTCCTCGGCCGGGTCCTTCCCGTTGCGGATCAGGCCGAGCAACCGGATCGACTCGCGCCTGGCTGCTGTCACACTCCAATAGCCGAGGCCATGCCTGCCAATGGTGAGGATCGATTGGCGCCCCTTGATGCGGCACTACACGCAATAGATGGCGTCGCGCCTGCGGTGCCTGACGCCAAAGCCGCGCACCGCGTCGTCCCAGAAGACGACAAACTATAGGGAATATGAGGCTTTTTCGTTTCCTGTCATCTCACTTCGCGCCCCGTTTCAAGTCTGGGGAACTGGGGGGCGTGGGTTCGAATCGCGCCGCTCCGACCATCGATTTCATGTCCTGCCATTCGATGATGGCCGAAACGCCTGAAGTCCGAACGTCTGGTCACTCATTGCCGGGAGCATCTGCTTCCCGTCTTGCCGCGTTCCTGAACAGAGCACCCGGATGGTGGTGTTTGCTCGGCACGCTCCTTCTCCCCCTGCTGGCCCCGCTCGGCCTACTGCGCCCTGTTCGAAATCAGCCGGGCCGGCAGCGTCGACGGCGCGGCTACGAGCGGAAGGTAACGGAACGGCCGGCGGGCGTGCCGAGCACCGCGCCGTCGCGCATTGCCACCCGACCGCGGATGACCGTCATCACCGGCCAGCCGGTGACGCGCTCGCCCTCAAAAGGCGACCAGCCGCAGGGGCTGGCGAGCCAGCCCGCCTCGATCCGCTGCTGGCGGCGCAGGTCGACCAGGGTGAAATCGGCGTCATAGCCGGCGGCGATCCGCCCCTTGCCGACCGCGCCGTAAATCCGCGCCGGCCCCGCCGCCATGAGATCGACCAGCCGGGTGAGCTTCAGCCGCCCCTTCGCCACCTGATCGAGCATCACCGGCACCAGCGTCTGCACGCCGGTCAGCCCGGCCGCGGTTTCCGGCCAGGGGCGTTCCTTCGCGGCACGGGGGTGCGGCGCGTGGTCGGAGCCGATCGTGTCCACCAGCCCATCCGCCACCGCGCGCCACGCCGCCTCGACATGGCGCCGATCGCGGATCGGCGGGTTCATCACCGCATAGGCGCCAAGCCGGTCATAAGCGTCGGGGGCAACCTGGGTCAGGTGGTTGACCAGCACCTCGACGCTGGCGACATCGCGGAAATCGCGCAGGTAGGCGAATTCCTCCGCCGTCGAGACATGCAGGATATGCGCCGGGCGGCCGGTGCGGCGGGCAAGCGCCATGATCCGCCGGGTGCCCAGCGCCGCGCATTCCGGGTCGCGCCAGACCGCGTGATTGGCATAGGCCATGCCGGTGGAGAATTCGCCGCGCCGCGCCTGCAGGCGGTATTCATCCTCGGAATGGAAGGCGATCCGCCGCCGTCCGGCGCGCATCACGCGCTCGATCGAGGCATCGTCCTCGACCAGCAGGTTGCCAGTTGAGGAGCCGGCGAAAACCTTGATCGCGCAGATCCCGGGCTCGGCCTCGAGGGCGGCGAGTTCGGCGATATTGTCCTTCGTCGCGCCGACATAGAGGCCGACATCACACCACGCCCGGCCAGCGAGCGAGTCCCGCTTCGCCGCCAGCGCCGCCTGTCCGGTGGCCGGCGTGCCGGTGTTCGGCATGTCGAAGATCGCGGTGATGCCGCCGAGCACCGCGCCGCGGGTGCCGGTTTCCATCGTCTCGACCGCCGGCAGCTCACCGCTGCCGGAATCACGGAAATGCACATGCGGGTCGATCAGCCCGGGCAGCACATGCAGGCCGCGCGCATCGATCGTCTCGGTCGCCTCGCCCGCGGCGGCGAGGGTGGCGATGCGGCCGTCCCGCACGCCGATCCGCCCGGTTTCCTCGCCCCAGGGGAGCACCAGCGTGCCATTCTCGATGATCAGATCATAGCGCTCGGTCATGCCCGTTCTCCCAGTATTTCAAACACATCGCCATCCACAGCGCCGCCGAGCCCGTGGCGGTGATGCCACAAGGCGAGGAACAGCAGCCGCCAGCATGCCACCCCGGCCCGGCGGTCGGCCGCGCGGCCGAACAGGTCGCGCACGCGCGCCGGCTCCGCGACCTCGGCGATCACCGGCGCACGCGCAACCAGCTCGCCGAGGCGCTGGCCCTGCCCGGCGATCCAGGCGGCGACCGGCACATCGAACCCCTGCTTGCGGGCGAAGGGGCGCGCCGCCGGCAGATTCGCCTCCAGCCATTTGCGGAGCAGGTATTTGCCAAGCCCCCGGCGTACCCGCAGCCGGTCCGGCAGGGCGAAGGCGAAGCGCGCCACCTCGCGGTCGAGGAACGGCGTGCGACCCTCGACGCCATGCGCCATCAGGCAGCGATCGAGCTTGAGCAGCAGATCGTCGGGCAGCCAGGTCGCGACATCCTCGCGCTGCGCGCGGCCGAGACCGCCGCCGCCCGCCGCCTGCCGAGCGCGCAGCAGGCCGGCGCGCCAGGCATCGCCGCTATCGCGCAGCAGGCCGAGCCCGTCGAACGCGCCGCGGGCGCGCATCGGCCGGGCGAAGGGCCAGGGCCGCGCCGCCGCGCGGTAACGTCCGTAGCCGCCGAACATCTCGTCCCCGCCCTCGCCCGAGAGCACGACCTTCACGCTCCCGCGCGCATGGCGGGCGAGGAACCAGGTGGGGATGATGGCGTAGTCGGCTGCCGGATCGTCCATCGCGGAGACGATCTCGGGCAGGTGCCGCCAGGTCATCGCCTCGGTAATCTCGATCCGCTCATGCCGGGCGCCGACGGCGCGGGCGGTCGCCGCGGCATCGTCGCGCTCGTCGGCAACCGTGTCGCGGTCGAATCCGGCGGTGAAGGCGAGCACCGGCGTCTCGTTCAGCCGCGCCATCAGGGCGAGAATCGCGGCACTGTCGATCCCGCCGGAGAGAAACATGCCATAGGGCACGTCGCTGCGCTGGTGCAGCTCGACCGATTGCGCCAGCACCGCATCGAGCGCGACGAGGGCCGCATCCTCGTCGCGCGGCGCCTCGCCCGGCTCGATCGGCGGATGGCCGAGCAGTGCCGCCTCGGCGCCATCGCGCAGGGTGAGCAGCGCGCCCGGCGGCACGCGCTCGATCCCGGCGAAGACGGTCGAGGTGCCTGTGGTGAATTGCAATTGCAGCAGCTCGACGAGGCGCGCGGTGTCGATCCGCCGTTTCGCGAGCCCGGCGGCGAGCAGCGCCTGCGGCTCGGAGGCGAACGCGGTGCCCTGGTCGGCGGCGCAGCGGTAGAGCGGCTTGATGCCGAACGGATCGCGCGCCAGCGTCACCACGCCGCGCTCGGAATCGTCGATCGCCAGCGCATACATCCCGCGCAGCGACGGCACGATGTCCGCCTCGGCGCGGGCGAGGTGGAGCGGCGGCTCGCAATCGCTGCCGGTGCGGAAAGGAACCTGCGGCAGGGCCGCGCGCAGCTCGCGGTTGTTGTAGATTTCGCCATTGCCGATCAGCGCGGCGCCGGCGCCGAACAGCGGCTGGTCGCCGGTGGCGAGATCGACGATGGCGAGGCGGGTATGCACCAGCGCCGCCCGCTCGCTGACATGGGTGCCCGCACCGTCCGGCCCGCGATGGGCCAGCGCGCGGGCGAGCGCTGCGAGGGTTTCCGGCGCGATCCGCGCCCCCGGCTTCAGCGCGAGACCCGCGATGCCGCACATCAGCGCCGCACCCCGGAGAGATAATCGCGCCAGGTCGCCATCACGACCGGGGCGGCGAACTCCGCCTCGAACCGCGCCCGGCCGGCGGCGGCGAGATCGGCGCGGCGGGCCGGATCGGCGAGCAGGGCCGCGATCGCGGCGGAGAGGGACGGCGTGTCGCCGAGCGGCACCAGCACACCGTCCACCCCGTCGCGGATCACTTCGCGCGGCCCCTCGGCGGCAACCGCCACCACCGGGGTCGCGGCGGAGAACGCCTCCAGCACCATGTTGCCCAGCGGTTCATGGCGCGAGGACGAGACGAACAGGTCGGCCGCCCGCAACAGGGCGCCGACATCGCGCCGCCAGCCGGCGAGATGGACCCGCCCGCCAAGCCCGCGCGCGGCGACCAGCGCCTCCAGACCAGCGCGTTCCGGCCCCTCGCCGGCGATCACCACATGCGCGCCGGAAACCGGCTCTATGGCGCGGATCAGGTCGTCAAATCCCTTGACCTCGTGCAGCCGGCCAAGGGCGAGCACCAGCGGTGCCGAGGCCGGCACGCCGAGCCTCTCGCGCGCGGCGGGCGGCTCGGCGGCGAAATCGGCGACGAAATTGGGCAGGTAGGCGATGCGCTCGCGCGGCCAGCCCTGCTCACCGATCCAGCGCACGATGTCGCGGGTGTTGCCGACGAGATGATCGCAGCGGCGGAAATATTTCAGCGGGTAGTAGCCGCCGAGCCGGCCGATGAGCGCCCAGTCGCCGCGCGGCGCGTGAAAGGCGGCGCGGCTCATCCACGCCATCGCCACCTCGGCGCCGAAGCCGCGCAGCGCCGCCCCCGCGCGCGGGCGGGTGAGGAGATCGAGCGGGCCGCCATACCGCAGCCCGACCGGATCGAGCCCCGCGCCGCGCAGCAGGTTCATCCGCGCCGGATCGGGGCGGATCACCGGCAGCACCGTCTCGCCGGCCTCGTGCAGCGCCAGCGTCATCCGCTCGAAGAAGAGTTCAGCGCCGCCATTCGCAGCACCGGCCATCAGTTGCGCGATCCTCATGCCGCCACCGCCCGCGCCGCGAGGTCTCGCGCCGCCGCGATCACCGGCTCCACGCCCAACCCCTCCATCGGCGCTTCGCCCTCGGGGCCGGGCGCCGCGACGAAGGCGGCACAGGGGCCGGCAGGCGCGTATTCGGAAGCGCGGGAACGGCCAAACAGGCCGAGCGTCGGCGTGCCGGCGGCGGCGGCAAGGTGCATGAGCCCGGAATCGTTGCCCACGAACAGGGCGCAGCGGGCGAGGCAGGCGGCCGCCTCGACCACCGATACGCGGCCGACCAGGTCGATCGCGCCGGGCAGCGCCGCAATCACCGGGGCGGCGCGCGCCGCCTCGGCCTCGCCCGGGCCGCCGAAGACGGCGATGTGTCGATACTCCAGCGCGCGGGCCAGGGCGACGAAGCGCTCGGCCGGCCAGATCTTGCCGTCCCAGTTCGCGGTCGGGCCGAGGCCGAGCACCGGCGCGCCCTCGGGCAGCAGGCGGGCGGCGCTGGCGCGGTCCTCCGGCGCGGTCCAGACCACCGGCAGCGGCGCCGGCTCGAACCCGCAGGACGACCCGACCTGCCGGTAGCGCCGGCCGGGCCGCCGCCCGCCGCGCACCACGATCCGCCGCCCCGCGCGCAGCGTATAGGCCAGCGCCGAGCCGCGAAAATCCACCACCACCTCCCAGCGATCGCGCACCAGCCGGCTCCACAACGAGAGCCAGTGGCGATCCTGCTTCTGCTTCTCGAAAACGATCAACCGCTCCAGCCCCGGCAGGCGCGCGAACACGCCGGCGGAGGCGGCGCCGCAGGCCACTGTCAGCCGCGCGCCTGGATAATCGCTCCGGATGCGTTCCATCGCGCCGGAGGCGATCACCGCGTCACCGATACGGGACGAGGCTATGAACAGGATTCTCATGCTGCGGTGGCTGTAGCACGGCTTGCCGCCGCACGGCCAAGGGGCCACATCCCGATCATGACGACGATCGCATATCTTCCCGCGCGCGGCGTGATCGGGATCGAGGGACCCGACCGCGTCGCCTTCCTCCAGGGCCTCGTGTCGAACGACGTGACGAAGGCGGAGCCGGGCCGGGCCGTCTGGTCCGCGCTGCTCACGCCGCAGGGGCGCTACCTCGCCGAATTCTTCATTCTGGCCGCGGACGAGACGCTCCTGCTCGAGGCACCGCGCGCGGCGGTCGCCGAGCTGATCCGCCGGCTCTCGCGCTTCCGGCTGCGCAGCCAGGTCACGCTGCGCGACCGGTCGGACGCGTTCGCGGTGCATGCCGCGTGGGGCGGCGCGCCGGACGCCCCAGGCGCGATCGTCGCCGCCGATCCGCGCCTGCCCGCGGCGGGATACCGCGTCCTCGCGCCGGCGAAGCTGGCCGGGGCGGCGGATGAAACCGCATATCGCGCGCACAGGCTGGCGCTGGGCCTGCCAGATCATGACGATCTCGAACCGGAAAAGACCCTTCTGATGGAAGCCGGCTTCGGCGAACTGCACGGGATCGACTGGGACAAGGGCTGCTACATGGGGCAGGAACTCACCGCCCGCACCCGCTACCGGGGGCTGGTGAAACGCCGGCTCGTCCCGGTCGAGGCCGAAGCCGACCTGCCCGCGACCGGAGCGATCACCGCCGGTGACCGCGAGGTGGGCACGCTGCGGACGAGCCTCGGCCGGCGCGGCCTCGCGCTGCTGCGGCTCGACGCGCTAAGCACCCCGCTCAGCCTCGACGGCATCGCGCTGACGCCCGACATTCCATCCTGGATGACCCTGCCGGAGACCGCGACACCATGATCGTCGTTCATCATCTCGAAGCGTCGCGCTCGCAGCGCGTGCTCTGGCTGCTCGAGGAACTCGGCCTCGAATACGAGGTGCAGCGCTATGACCGAGATCGCAAGACGAAGCTCGCCCCGCCTGCGCTGCGCGCGGTGCATCCACTCGGCAAGTCGCCCGTCATTACCGATGGCGGGATCACCGTCGCGGAAACCGGCGCGATCGTCGAATATCTCATCGGCACCTACGGCAAGGGGCGGCTGATTCCGCCCGAGGGCACCGACGAGCGGCGCCGCTACACCTACTGGCTGCACCATGCCGAGGGCTCGGCCATGCCGTTCCTGGTGATGAAGCTGGTGTTCGACGAAATGCCGAAACAGGCGCCCTTCGTGCTCAAGCCGCTGATGCGCGCCATCGGCAGGAAAGTGGGGGATGCGTTTCTCGACCCCAATCTCGGCGCCAATATCCGGTTCTGGGAGGACGCGCTGGCCAACTCGGCCTGGTTCGCCGGCGATACGCTGACCGGCGCCGACATCATGATGAGCTTCCCGATCGAGGCGGCGAATGTGCGCGGGCTGCTCCGCGGCAATTACCCGCGGCTCAATGCCTTCCTCGCGGCGATCCACGCACGGCCGGCCTGGCAGCGGGCGCTGGAGCGCGGCGGCCCGTACCCGTTCGCCTGAGCCGCGCTCAGCCGCACAAGGCGGCGCGCGCCGCGCGGTATTCGGCGATCAGCCGCGCGACCCGCTCGCCCGCCGGCAGCACCGCGTCGACCGCGCCGATCCCCTGCCCCGAGCCCCAGATGTCCTTCCACGCCTTGGCCTTGGCGCCCTCGTGGAAATTCATCGCCGAGGCATCGCTCTGCGGCAGGTTGTCGGGGTCGAGCCCGGCGGCAACGATGCTCGGGCGCAGGTAGTTGCCGTGCACGCCGGTGAAGAGATTGGTATAGACAATGTCTTCAGCACTGCTGCCGACGATCGCCTGTTTGTAGGCCTCGCCCGCGTTGGCCTCCTCGGTGGCGATGAAGGCCGAGCCGATATAGGCGAAGTCTGCGCCCATCGCCTCGGCGGCGAGCACGGCGCGGCCGGTCGCGATCGCGCCGGACAGGGCGAGCGGCCCCTGGAACCAGGTGCGGATCTCTTGCACCAGCGCGAAGGGCGAGAGCGTGCCGGCATGGCCGCCGGCGCCGGCGGCCACGGCAATCAGCCCGTCCGCCCCCTTCTCGATCGCCTTGCGGGCGAAGCGGTTGTTGATGATGTCGTGCAGCACGATGCCGCCATAGCTATGAACCGCCTGGTTCACCTCCGGCCGCGCGCCGAGCGAGGTGATCACCAGTGGCGCGCGGTATTTCACGCAAAGTTCGAGATCCTGCTCAAGCCGCGCATTGGAGCGGTGCACGATCTGGTTGACCGCGAAGGGCGCCGCCTTGCGGTCAGGATGCGCGCGGTCCCACGCCGCCAGCGCTTCGGTGATTTCCGCCAGCCACTCGTCGAGTTGCGCGGCCGGGCGGGCGTTCAGCGCCGGAAATGACCCGACAATGCCGGCGATGCACTGGGCGATGACCAGTTTCGGATTGGAGATGATGAATAGCGGCGACCCGATCACCGGAATCGCCAGCCTGTTTCGAAGGTCCTGTGCGGCGCTCATCCCCCGACTGTGCCGAGGGTTTCCCTAAACGTCAACTACTGCCGATCGCAACGCCCACCGCAAAGACGATGGCGCCGCCGAGAGCCACCTGAAGCGCGGCCTGCAGCGGCGGCGTGTCCATGTATTTGGTGCGGATCCAGGAAATCGCCCCGAGTTCGACAACGACAACGGCAAAGGCCAGCACCATCGCGGTCCAGAAATTCGGGATGAGGAAGGGCAGCGTGTGGCCGAGGCCTCCCAGCGTCGTCATCGCGCCGGTGATCGCGCCGCGCATCAGCGGCGAGCCGCGGCCGGTCAGGCTGCCATCGTCGGATAGCGCCTCGGCGAAGCCCATGGAAATGCCGGCGCCGAGCGAGGCGGCGATGCCGACGATGAAGGCCTGCCACGGGCTGCCGGAGGCGAAGGCGGCGGCGAAAACCGGCGCCAGGGTGGAGACCGAACCGTCCATCAGCCCGGCGAGGCCGGGCTGGACGTAGCGCAGCACGAAGTTGCGCCGCGCCGTGTCGTCCTCGGCGGAGCGGGCTTCCTCGGTCAGGTTCTCGCGCGCGAGACGGTCGGCGAGGCGCTCGTGGTCGGCCTCCGCCTCGGCGAGGTCGCCGAGCAGCTTGCGCGTCGCGGTATCGCTCGTGCGGCTGGCGGCGAGGCGATAGAAATTCTGGGTTTCCGCCTCCATGCTCTCGGCGAGCTTGCGCACATCGTTGATCGAGGGCGTCGGCAGCTGCCAGACCGGCTTGCGGGCAAGGAAGCCGCGCACGT
>JAJZFF010000172.1 GCA_021805485.1 Pseudomonadota bacterium | reverse complement strand
CGGGCACCTTCCTCTACAACCAGGCCGTCGAAAACGGCTGGCTCGACGCCACGCATGCCGAACTGATCGACGATCACGGAATCCAGATCGCGCCGCTCCACTACCCGCACCTGACCCACACCGAAATCTTCGACAGCGTGGAGACCTTCTACCGGCAGTTCTATTTCCGCGTGCCGAAGATCGCCTCGATCGTCGGCGAGATGGTGCGCAGCCCGCAAATGATGAAGCGCCGCCTGCGCGAGGGTGTGGAGTTCTTCCAGTTCCTGCGCGAGCGCCACGCCGCCTGATCGTTCAGAGCATCCGCAGCCATGCGAAGCGACGCCGAGGTCATCTTCTCGGCGGATGATTTCGGCCTGACCGAAACCGTCAACGAAGCCGTGGAACGCGCCCATCTTGAGGGCGCGCTGACACAGGCGAGCCTCATGGTGGCAGCCCCCGCCGCGGCCGACGCGGTTGCCCGCGCGCGGCGCCTGCCCAGCCTGAATGTCGGGTTGCATCTGGTGCTGGTCGAGGGCGATTCCGTGCTCGGCCACACCGCCTTGCCCACGATCACCGGCCCGGATGGCCGGTTCGGGGCCGATCAGGTCGCCCGCGGCTTCCGCTATTTTTTCTCCCCCCCCGCGCGGCGGGAACTGGCGGCCGAAATCCGCGCGCAGTTCGAGGCCTTCGCGGCGACCGGCCTCACGCTGCACCACGCGGATAGCCACAAGCATATGCATATGCATCCCACCGTCGCGGCGCTGATGATCCGGATCGGTCGCGAATTCGGCCTCCGGCGCATCCGGGTTCCGGCCGAGCCACCCGCGGTCCTGCGCGCGAGCGGCGACCGCCCTGGTTTCCCGGCCCACGCCCTCCATGCCTGGTCGCGTGTTATCCGCGCTCAGGCACGACGCGCCGGGCTGTCGAGTCCCGACCAGATCATCGGCATCCGACGTTCGGGGCACATGACACCCGAACGGGTGAAGGCCTATCTCGAAGTGCTGCCCTCAGGCTCAACGGAAATCTATTTCCACCCCGCGGCACGGCGGTGCGGGGATCTCGAAAGGCTGATGCCGGATTACGAGCATGTCGCTGAATTCGAGGCGTTATGTGCGATCAGGAATCGGGACTGACCCGCGTTAGAAATTTGTATTGAACGTGCAATTTGAAACAACATCACACCACAACCTTGGGGTGAATTGTTTGTTAGAAAAACTGCTTCTTGTTGGGAATGCGTTAATTTTTCGCCGATAGATCTGAGGGCACCAGCACAGCAGACCAAGGAGCGGCTCGTGTCATCCTCAACATCAACCGAAAATGTTTCAGTCATCGCAAGTCTTGGTGCAGCACCAGACACATTTGCGGTAGACGCATCGATTCAGCCCGTTGTTCAGCAAATGTTGGACAACAATATCACCAATGTTATCAATCTGAATTCGCCCTATATCGGCGCGGCAGTAACACCGATATCCTTGAATTCTGACGGCACTACGAACTCTTCCCCTCCTCCCGAACCCACCAATACGTCGTTCTACGAGGATACTTACATCACAGGCTCGGTCACCGGCAGCGGCGGGTCGATCAGCTTGCCTAACGCCATGACCAATGGCGTTCCGACAAATAACGGTATCCGGGGAATCGTCGCAGCCTTCAGCGGTAACGAGACCATTACCGGCGGTGCCGGCAAGAACGCGCTGATCGTCACGGGTTCGACCACGAACCTGACATGGGACCCGATGGGCGGCGTCGGCACCGACACGATCTATGCGGGCGGCGGAAACAACAACTTCACACTTGACGGGTACTGGTACGACGTTGTGGTCGCGAGCGGTGACAACACGATCACGGCAGCTGCCAATGCCGCCGGTGGTGCGAGTTTCAATCACATCACGACCGACGGCGGTCAGAACGTCATCAACCTCGACGCGGGCACCAACACCGTCATGTCCGCCGGCACCGACGTGATCAACGTCAACGATTCCGGCAACCTGATCTCGGTAACCGGCGCGTCGAAGGTCGTCTTCGGCGCAAACGCGACCGGCAATACGCTTTACGCAACGGGGGCGACAACAATCGTCGGCAATTCCGGCGGCAATACCATCTCGATCAGCGGCAGTCAGGGGGCGACAATCAGCACCTCCGGCGCTGGTTCCCTCGGCTCAGTCGCCGGGAACACCACGATCTATTCGTCGGCCGACGACGAAAGCGTCCAGTTCACGGCTGGTACAAACCGGTTCCGGAACAATGGCGGTTTTGACACCATCGTCGCGACCGGCCAGTCCGTCGTTCGCGCAGGCAATCCAACGGGATCGACCGGCAAGATCGACTTCATCAATCAGAGTTCGAACGCGGTGACGGTGCTTGGCGGCGCGGGTGCCGTGACAGCTTTCGGCGGCGTCGGTGGCGGTATCATTACCGGCGGCACGGAAGGCAACAACTCCCTGATCGGCGGCTCCGGGTCGGCCACTCTGGTCGGCGGCGGCAACGGAGATCTCATTGAGGCTGGCGGCGGGAATGCGACGCCGAGCGGAGCTTGGAATGCGCTTTTTGCCGGTGTCGGCAATGAAACGCTCACAGCCACATCGATAACGGGTAGCAACCTGTTTTCGGCCGGCAGCGGCAATGACATCATTTCGTCAGACGGCGCGGGAACCCAGTACTTCTTCACCGGTTCCGGCAACGCCACAATCACGGGTTCGTCGCTGGCGGGCGCTGGCAATATCTATTTTGCCCGGGCGGGCGGTACAAACAGCCAGGATATCATCAACAATTTCTCGGCGCAGAAAGATATCCTGGTGATGATCAACGGCCAGACGATTTCTTCAGTCACTGCAACTTCAAATACATCGCCTCAAAACGGCGCTGTCCTGACCTTGTCGGACAACACCAGGATCACCATGGTCGGTGTCAACCCGAACCAGTTGCAGCAATTCGTCGGCGGATCCTTCGTGTAAACAACAAACCTGCCAGAGCGCGTCGGATAACGGAATCGAGGCGCGCTCCAATGTCCCGAACCTGCAATCCACGAGATTTCAGGTTCGGGACACAAGATAGATCACTAACCTTACGTCAACCGCCGATGTTACCGTGCCGGTAGACCCGGTGGATATCCCGCCCGGGCCAGGTCATCATTCCCCGACGGTGAGCTGTTGACGACATTGCTCCAGCCTCGGCCAACGGGATTGTTCCGAACCCGTTCGATCCGGCGCCTCATGGCCGCACCAGCACCATCGTCACGATCACGACCATCAGGACAATCGGGATGGCCACGCTCTGCCTCAGGATGATCACATCCGGCCGGGCATCGTCGCGCAGCCGCCGTCGCCAGGCGGAGAGAATGCCATGGTACCAGGAGAGCAGCAGCACGGCCGCCAATTTCACCAGCCACCACGGTGCGCTCCAGGATATCGTGCCGGGCGTGAGCACCAGCAAGACGCCGAAACTCCATGCTGCGTACATCGCGGGATTGACGAGGCGCTTGAACATCAGGCGTTCGAGCGCCGCGTACTCCATCGCCGCAGGGCTCGCCGGCTCCAACCGATGATGGCGCAGATAGATCACGGGCAGGACGATCATTCCCGCCATCCACAAGATCACGGCCATCACATGCAGCGCCAGCAACTCGCGCAGAAAAGGCAGCAGGGCCGGAACAGTCACGGCGTGCCTGGCTCCTCGGACAGCAGCCCGGCCTTGCCCGGTCTGTCCTTCCACGCGTCGGCGTCCTCGGGCGGCGTGCCCTTGCGGGTAATGTTCGGCCAGAGGGCTGCCAATTCGCGGTTCTTATCGATCCAGGCGTCTGCCCTGCCGTCCGAATCCGGCATGATCGCCTCGGCCGGGCATTCGGGTTCACAAACCCCGCAATCGATGCATTCGTCCGGGTGGATCACCAGCATGTTCGCGCCGACATAGAAGCAGTCGACCGGACAGACCTCGACACAATCCATATATTTGCACTTGATGCAGTTTTCCGTAACGACATAGGTCATTGCTCAACTTCCGGCGAAAGACATTATAATCAGCACGGGTCGATCAGGGCTTCCGCCTCGCTGGCCGGACACGCAGTCCCTCATAGTCGCGCCGATCCGGCAACAAGCTCGTGGCAGACGCAGGACCGGAACACGGCACCCGCGGTCCTAACGCTCAGATCCGCGCGCGCCGCAGCCGTCTCCCGCGTCATGGTAAGGATCAGCCTCCGAGCGGCAACGCCAAGCCGGCCGTCAGTGATTGCATCCCGCCACGGGATTGCCATTACCGGACTCATCCGTCGCCTCGAAACGGGGGAAGAGAACGTTGTTCTCAAGATGAACATGCATCATCAGGTCGTCATGAAACTTGCCGAGGCCGAGATACAGCGCCCGCCAGGTCGCACAGGCGCCCTGCGGCGCGACCCGCCCGCCGGTGATCGCCTCGATCCCTGCAAGTATGGCGCCGTGATCCTCGTGCTCGGCGCGCATGACCTGAATTGCGGCACGCGCCATCTCACCGCCGCCCTGGGCGAGCAGCGGAAACAGCACGACCTCCTCGCGCTGCTGATGCAGGCGCAGTTCGGCGATCAGGCGCGCCAATGTTTCCGCAAGGCCCGCCGGCACGGCGGGGTGCTTGCGGTGCGTCGCCTCGACCTTGGCGGCAAGGTCGCGCAGGTTCGGCAACTCGGCGAGGTGGACCGCGTGGTAGCGCGTCTTGATGTGGTCAATCAGCGCCGGCGTCGGCGCCTCCCGCCAGTCATCGAGCGGTTCGGCGGCGCTCATCAGGGCGGCGAGAACGGGCGACGGCGCGATCCCCTGCCCTGCCAGCGCCTCGGCCAGCGTGCGCTTGCCCTGGCAACAGAAATCGATGCCGAAGGTTTGAAACACCGAAGCGGCACCCGCCCGGCTGGCAGCAATCTGGCCGACAGGCGCGTTCAACAGACCGGCATCGGCCGGCGTTTCAATCTGCCCGGACATGGATTGTCTCCTGATTGGCATGAGGGGGGAGCGGCAGTTCACCGCGTTGCACGGCGATGCCGTGTTCAAGGCTGCGAGCGATCCGCCCGGCAAGCAGGACAAAACGATCGGCAGCGTCCGGCGGGCAATGTTCCCGCGCGGTTTCCGCCCACAGTTCCATCCATCTTCCGAAATGCGCGGCCTCGATGGGCAGCTTCGCGTGAGCCTGCATCGGCGTGCCGCTGTAGCGGCCGCTCATCAGCGCGACCGAGGACCAGAACGCGCACATGCGGCCGAGATGCCGGTCCCAGTCATGCACCTTCGCCTCGAAAACGGGGCCGATGAGCGGGTCGCGCCTCGCCGCACCGTAGAAGGCATGCACCTGCCGTTCGATCATCGGCTCGTCGATCCCGCTGTCCTGCATGGCTACTCCGTCACCCGGCCAAATACGCATTTCATATACGTAAAATGCCCCACCCAAATACGCATTGTCAATACCTGATAAGCCCGCTAATATATGCCGGTGACGCTGACCAACTATACGGATTTCGGGCTGCGCGCCCTCATGCTGCTCGCGATCGAGCCCGACCGGGTTCAATCGACGGCGGCGCTCGCCACCCGCCTCGACGTATCACGCCATCATCTCGCGAAAATTCTGATGGATCTGGTGGCTGGTGGTTACCTCCTCAGCTCCCGCGGGCCCGCCGGCGGTGTCCGCCTCGCGAAGCCGCCCGGGCAGATCCGCATCGGAGACGTGGTCCGCTATCTCGAACGCGACCAAGCCATGGTCGAATGCTTCCGCGCCGATGGCGGGCAGTGCAACCTGCTGCCAGCATGCCGGCTGCGCCTTACGCTCAGCCGGGCGAAAGATGCGTTCATCGGGGCGCTCAACGGAAAATCCCTGGCCGACATGTCGCCGGTGCCGGCCAACCGGTAATTCGGCGGGCACCGCCACACTCGTGACCCACACTCGCGCTGACTAGAGCATCGTCCGGGCGCTGATCTATCCTGCTTTCCGGGCCTTGCCGCCGCGGCGCAGGGACGGCTCGTGAGCCCTGACTCGGGACGGGGATGTCCTGAAGCGGCCTTCCTTCCGGCCGCGCCCAAAATCCTCCGCTGCCGTGCCGGGTTTGTGGGGCGCCGGTTCGATCCGTATTTCGGGATTGGTGCCGGCACCGATGGCGGTGGTGAAGGCGTCGGCGACATCGGCACCGATTTCAAAACGCGTCTCGTGATCGAAGATGCGGATAGCCCCGATATCGCGCTTGGTCAGGCCGCCGACCCGGCAGATGAGCGGCAGCAGCCATTTCGGGTCGGCCTTCTTGCGGCGCCCGACATCGCACCGGAACCATACCATGGCCCGGCCGTCCTCAGCGCCCGCGGCGCGACGGGCCGCCGGGCGGGGTACGATCTCGGGCTGCTGCGCGATCTCCTCCGGAGCCGGAAGGCGTCCGCGATACAGGCGGATCAGCGCGGTTGCGACCGCTTCTGCCGGCCGGCTGGCGAGCAGCTCGCGCGCGAGGGCGATATCCTCGTCGAGCGGCGCCTCGGTCAGCACCGGATCGGTCAGCAGCCGCGCATGGTCGCGGGCACGGATGGCCTCGGCGGTCGGCGGGGCCTCCCAGGTCGCCCTGATATTCGCCGACGCAAGCAGAACTTCCGCCCGACGCCGGCTTCTGTCGGGCACCATCAGCATGCAGAGGCCCTTGCGCCCGGCGCGTCCGGTCCGGCCGCTGCGATGGAGCAGGGTCGCCTTGTTCGCCGGCAGATCCGCGTGGATCACAAGGTCGAGATTGGGCAGGTCGAGCCCCCGCGCGGCGACGTCGGTGGCGATGCAGACGCGGGCGCGCCCGTCGCGCAGGGATTGCAGCGCGGTATTGCGTTCCGACTGGCTCAGTTCACCCGAGAGGGCGACAGCGGCGAAGCCGCGTTCCTGAAGTCGCCCGTAGAGCTGGCGCACGGACTCGCGCGTCGAGCAGAACACCAGGCAGCCGGCGCCCTCGTGAAACCGCAGCAGGTTCACCAGCCCGTGCTCGATCTCGTGAGCGGCGATGCGGATGGCCCGATATTCGATATCGGCGTGCGGCTGGTTGCGCGCGACGGTGTCGATCCGCAGCGCATCGCGCTGGTATTGCCGCGCCAGCGCGGCGATCTCGCGTGCGATGGTGGCCGAGAACAGCAGCGTGCGGCGGTCCGCGGGAGACGCGCCGAGGATGAATTCGAGTTCATCGCGAAAGCCGAGATCGAGCATCTCGTCGGCTTCGTCGAGCACGACGACCCTGAGCTGGCCGAGATCGAGATTCCGGCGCTCGATATGGTCCTGCAGGCGGCCGGGTGTCCCGACCACGATATGGCAGCCGCCGGCGAGGGCGCGCTGTTCGCGCCGCGGGTCCATGCCGCCGACGCAGGAGATCACGCTCGCGCCGGTGTGCTCATAGAGCCAGGCGAGTTCGGCGTGCACCTGGATGGCAAGTTCGCGGGTCGGCGCGATGATCAGCGCGAGCGGCGCACCGGCCGGCGGCAGCACGTCCTCGTCCAGGATCGTGCTGGCAAAAGCCAGCCCGTAGGCAACCGTCTTGCCCGAGCCTGTCTGGGCCGAGACCAGAAGGTCGCGCCCCTCGGCCTCGGGTTCCAGCACGGCGCTCTGCACGGCGGTCGGGTCGGCGTAACCGCGCGCCGCGAGCGCATGCTGGAGCGCGGGAGTCTCAACATAAAATGGCATACCGGCTCATTACCGCGCCGGGCGCAAACAACCAACATGGCTGGCGCATACCGGTACCGTCTCCCGACCCGGGCCCGGCGTGAAATAAGCCTCGCCCGTCGCGCGGATGATCAGTCGGCAGCCCTGATGCCGGCCGCCGTCCCGTCGCCGGCGAGCGGGGCGGCGGTCAGGCTGCGCACCTGATCGGCGGTCACGCCCGGCGCGAGATCGCGCAGCGCCAGCCCTTCCGGCGTGATGTCGATGACGGCGAGATCGGTATAGACGCGGGTGATCGAGCCCAGCGCGGTCAGCGGGTAGGTGCAGCGCTCCACCAGCCGCGGCTCGCCCTCCCTGGTGCAGTGCTCCATCAGCACCCAGACCCGCGCCGCCCCGGCGCCGAGGTCCATCGCCCCGCCCACCGCCGGCGCCACGCCCTTGCGCCCGACCGACCAGTTGGCGAGATCGCCGTTCGCCGCCACCTGATACCCGCCGAGCACGCACAGATCGAGGTGCCGCCCGCGGATGATCGCGAAACTGTCCGCCTGCCCGACGATCGACGCCCCCGGCCGCAGCGTCACCGGCTGTTTGCCCGCGTTGATCAGGAACGGATCCTCCGCCCCCGCGTCCGGCGCCGGCCCCATCCCCAGGATTCCGTTCTCGGAGTGGAAGATCACCTCCCGCGCAACCGGCACATGGTTCGCCACCTGCGTCGGCAGCCCGATACCGAGATTCACCACCCAGCCTTCGGGAATGTCCGCCGCCACCCGCGCGGCCATCTCCGCGCGCGACCAGCCCCGCCGCATCACCGTCCCCTCCATCACGCCGCCTCCCCCGCCATCGGCTCCGGCACCAGCACCACCCGGTCGACGAACACGCCCGGTGTCACGATCCGGTCCGGATCGAGCGCGCCGAGTTCGGCCCGCCGGTGCACGCTCGCCACCGTCACCTTCGCCGCCCCGGCCATGATCTGGTTGAAATTGCGCCCCGCCCGCCGGAACGTGAGGTTCCCCCACCGGTCCGCCGCCCAGGCCTCGATCAGCGCGAAATCCGCCTCGATCGCATATTCCAGCACGCAGTCCCGCCCGTTGATCCGCCGCGTCTCCTTCCCCGCCGCAAGTTCGGTCCCCGCCGAAGTCGGCGTGAAGAAGGCCGGAATTCCGGCATTCGCGGCGCGGATCCGTTCCGCCAGCGTGCCCTGCGGCACCAACTCCAGCTCGATCTTCCCCGCCTCGTACAGCTCGTCGAACGCCGTCCGCCGGCTCGCCCGCGGATAGGAGCAGATCACCCTGGCAATCGCCCCGCGCTCGATCAGCTTCGGCATCCCGCCGA
>JAJZFF010000418.1 GCA_021805485.1 Pseudomonadota bacterium | reverse complement strand
ACGGGCAGCAGCCGGGGCATCCGGCAAATGCGCGGGCGGTGGGTGGACGTCGCCATTCCCGGGCTCGACCATCCGCTGCCGGCGCTGCCGATGTTTCATCCGGCCTATCTGCTGCGCACGCCGGGCGCCAAGCGGGATGCCTGGGCCGACCTGATCGCGCTGCGCCGGCGGCTCGACGCCGCGTAAAGCTGGGCGGCCGAGGGGGCGCTTCGCGGTGATGAGAGGCGTGTCCGCCGGCGCCTCGGTCCCGGCGGACCGAGTCAAATGACGAAAATGTGATCGCACTTTGGCACGCCGCAAAGCGCGAACTTAACGAAGTTTCTCATCGAACGAGACTGTTCTCACCGCAAAGCGTTGCGCCCTCGTCAAGAGGCCGTTAGGGCCTTTTGGCATGCGAGGGACCGGATCAACGATCTCCTCTTTTCCCCCCCTTCGGGCGCTCGTCGTCCGGGCGCGATGGGCGGGGATCGCGTTCGCCGGCGCGACCCTGCTGGCCGGTGCGCTGTCCTCCCGCGCCGTCGCCCAGGCCGATGAAACCGCCTTCGCCCTGCCACGGCTCGCCCCGCGCGGCGGCGAGGAGCTGGCGCTGCCACAGCCGCTCGAACCGGCCAGCGCGGCGCGGCTGCGTCGGGCGTTCGCGCTCCAGGTCAAGGGCGAAGGCGCCGCCGCCGCGCGGCTCGCGGCCGAGCTCGCGCAACCGGGCACGGTCGAGGCCGGGCTGTACGGGCATCTCCTGGCCGAGCGCTATCTCGGCCCGGCCTATCATTCGAGCCCGGCCGACCTCACGGCCTGGCTCGCCCGCTTCCCCGACCTGCCCGATGCGCCGGCGATCTACGCGCTGCTGCGCCGGCGCCTGCCGCCTGGCGTGGTGGTGCCGCCACCACCTCCGGTGCCGGCGCCGATCGGCCAGCAGGCGGACGAGCCGCTGGCCGCGATCGATGAGGCGGTGGTGCCGCCGCTGCCGCGCAACCCCACGCTCGACCAGACCATGCGGGACTTCGCGCGCGAGGGCAGCGTCGCCCGCGCGCTGCGCCTGCTGACACGCACGCCGGGGCTGACGGCGGCGTATGGTGCGGTGCTGCGGGCGGAATTGGCCCGCGCGCTGTTCGCCGCCAATCGGGACGGCGAGGCGCTCGACCTCGCCGGGATCGCCTGGCGCCAGAGCGGCGGGGCGAGCGGACTGGCGGCCTATGTCGCCGGGCTGGCGAGCTGGCGGCTCGGCCGCGTCGGCGAGGCGCGACGCTGGTTCGAGCAGGCCGCCGGCGCCGCCGACGGGCTGCCGGCGCTCAAGGCCGCCGCCGCCCTGTGGGCCGCCCGGGCGCATCTGGGGCACGACCGCGCCGCGAGCCATGTCTGGCTCGAACAGGCGGCGGCCTTCCCGCGCAGCTTCCATGGCCAGATCGCCGCCCGCATGCTCGGCCGCGGCGAGACCGATGCGGCCGGGCCCGGCATGCTCGGCGAGGCCGATATCGCCGCCGTCGGGGCCACGGCCGAGGGACGGCGTGCCTTCGCGCTGCTCCAGATCGGCCAGACCGCGCGCGCCGCGGCGGAGTTGCGCGCGCTGGTGTTGCGCAGCCTCGATGAGCCGGTGTTTGCCGGAGCGGTCCTGCGGGTCGCGAACCGCGCCCGGCTGTTCGGCGTCGCGGCCCAGTTCGGCGGCCTGGTGCCGAGCGCGGCGCGGCTGGACCAGGGCGCGCTGCCGGTGCCGCTGCTGCGCCCGCGCAACGGCTTCCGCATCGATCCGGCGCTGGTCTACGCTCTGGCCCGGCTGGAATCGAATTTCGACGCCGCCGCCGTCTCGCCGGCCGGGGCACGCGGCCTGATGCAGATCATGCCGGTGACGGCGGGCTACCTCGCCGGGCAGGCCGAGGGGCAGGTCGAACACGTCGCCGCCTGGAAGGAGCGCCTGCGCGATCCCGGGCTCAATCTCGATCTCGGCCAGCGCTATCTGCTCTACCTCGCCGAGCACGGCGCCGTCGCCGGCGACATGCTGCGGCTGCTGGCCAGCTACAATGCCGGCCCCGGCAATGTCGCGCGCTGGAGTGCCACGATCCGCGACGAGGGCGACCCGCTGCTGTTCATCGAGGCGATCCCGAGCGAGGTGACGCGGCTCTATGTCCAGCGCGCGCTCACCTACACCTGGCTCTACGCCGCCCGCCTGCATCTGCCGGCGCCGAGCCTCGACGATCTCGCCGCCGGGCGCTTTCCGGTTTTCCTCGCCGCCGGTAGGATGCCGTTCGGCGTAGCGGCCGAGGCCGCCACGCGCATCCACTGAAGCGGAGGCGACGCATGGCGCGGATCGACGAGACGAGGCGGTTCATTCCGGTCAATGTCGCGGTGCTGACGGTGTCGGACACGCGCAGCGCGGCCAACGATACCTCCGGCGACGCTCTGGCCGACCGCATTGCCGCCGCCGGCCATCGGCTGGTGGCGCGTGCCATCGAGCGCGACGAGGCGGATGCGATCGAGCAGCGTCTGCGCGGCTGGATCGCCGATCCGGATGTGGACGTGGTCATCACCACCGGCGGCACCGGCATCACCGGCCGGGACGTGACGCCCGAGGCGTTCGAACGCGTGCTGGAGAAGCGCATCGAGGGGTTCGGCGAGCTGTTCCGCATGCTGAGCTACCAGAAGATCGGCACCTCGACGATGCAGTCGCGCGCACTCGGTGGTGTTGCCGGCGGTACCTATCTTTTTGCGCTGCCGGGCAGCCCCGGCGCGGTGAAGGATGCGTGGGACGACATTCTGCTCTGGCAGCTCGACGCTCGCCACCGGCCATGCAATCTGGTCGAGCTGATGCCGCGCCTCACCGAGCACATGAAGCCGGCGGCCGAATAGCCCTGCCTCGCGGCTGCCGCCTCAGGCCGCCGCGCCCGGCTCCTCGCCGCATGCGCACCCTGGCGTCGGGCCGGCGGCGCCGCGCACCACGTGGTGGTCGATCCACTCCGCCACCAGCCGCCGCGCCTCGCTCAGCGGCGCCTCCGGGTGGTGGATGCGATAGAGGGTGGTGCAGGCCGTGAAGGCGCTGAAATCGGACGTGCCACATGCGCGCAGCTCGCGATAGGCCGTCACCACCGCCCGCTCGCAGCGCCGGGCGAACAGCCCGGATGCCTGCGCCGCGCGCTCATCCAAATCCATGCCGGCCCCCACTCGCTGCCCCCGCTCGTTGCCGCGCCGCGACGGCCTGACACGATAGCGGCATCGCGCAGGCGGCGGCAAGCGCCGCTGCGCCGGCTCCGCCACCCTCTTGCCACTCATCTTGCGCCATCGTATTGCGACAAAGGGGCCGCGTCCTGCGACCGCGTTTGTTGCACACCAGCAAAGGATGGCCAGATGCGCCTTGCGGTGCTTAGGGAGCGTCGGGAGTTCGAGGCGCGTGTCGCGGCGAGCCCGGAGACGGTCAAGAAACTCGCCGCCCTCGGCATGTCCGTCGCCGTCGAGACCGGCGCCGGGACACGGTCCGGCTGGTCGGACGCCGATTTTTCCGCCGCCGGCGCCGAAATCGCCGCCGACGCCGCGGCCGTGTTGGCCGGTGCGGGCATCGTCTTCGCGGTGCAGATGCCCGACGCCGCCGAGCGCGCCGCGATCGGGCGGGGCGCGCTGCTGGTCTCGATCTCCAACGCCTTCGCCGACCCGTCGCTGGTTCCGGCCCTGGCCGAGGCCGGCATCGATGCCGCCGCGCTCGAAATGCTGCCGCGCATCACGCGCGCCCAGTCGATGGACGTGCTGTCGAGCCAGGCGAATCTCGCCGGCTATCGCGCCGTGATCGAGTCCGCCGGCGCGTTCGATCGTGGCTTTCCGATGATGATGACCGCCGCTGGCACGGTGCCGCCGGCGCGGGTCTTCGTCATCGGCGCCGGTGTCGCCGGGCTGCAGGCGATCGCGACCGCGCGCCGGCTCGGCGCCATCGTCTCCGCCACCGATGTCCGGCCGGCGGCCAAGGAGGAGATCAAATCGCTCGGCGCCAGCTTCGTCGGTGTCGAGGATGAGGAGACCCGCGCGGCGCAGACCGCGGGCGGCTACGCCAAGGAAATGAGCGAGGCGTTCCGCCAGAAGCAGGCGGCGCTGATGGCCGAGACGGTGGCCAAGAACGATATCGTGATCTGCACCGCGCTGGTGATGGGGCGCAAGGCGCCGGTGATCGTCACCGCGCCGATGGTCGCCGCCATGCGGGCCGGCAGCGTCATCATCGATCTCGCGGCCGACGCCGGCGGCAACTGCGCCGCCACGCGGCCGGGCGAGGCCTATGTCACCGAGAACGGCGTCAAGATTCTCGGCCACCGCAACTGGCCGGCGCGCATTCCCGTCGCGGCATCGAGCCTCTACGCGCGCAATCTGCTCACCTTCCTCTCGACCTTCTGGGACAAGGAGGCGAAGGCCCCGAAGCTGCCCGAGACCGACGAGATCGTGAAGGGCGTGATGCTGACGCGCGGCGGCGCCGTCGTGCATCCGCAGTTCCTGCCCGCGCAGGCCGCCTGACCCCTGGAGAGAGCCCCACCATGAACCCGAACCAGTTGGCCGAGGAGGCCGCACGGCTCGCCGCTGCGGCCGGCGAACTCGCCGAACATGCAGGCCGCGTCGCCGCTGCCGCCGGCCCGGTGGCGCACGCGGTCGAGCCCTTCGTCTTTCTCTTCGCCATCTTCGTGATGGCCATCTTCGTCGGCTACTACGTGGTCTGGAACGTCACGCCGGCGCTGCACTCGCCGCTGATGGCCGTAACCAACGCGATCAGCTCGGTGATCATCGTCGGCGCCATGCTCGCGACCGGGCTCGGCACCAGCACCGCCGCGGTGGTGTTCGGCTTCCTCGCCGTCACGCTGGTGAGCGTGAACATATTCGGCGGTTTCGTGGTGACGCAGCGGATGCTGTCGATGTTCCGCAAGAAGGGGAAATAGCGGCGATGTCCGAGAGCCTGACCTCGCTCGCCTATCTCGTCGCTGCGGTTCTCTTCATCCTCGCGCTGCGCGGCCTGTCGCATCCGGAAACCGCGCGCCGCGGCAACCAGATGGGCATGGTGGGCATGGCGATCGCCGTGCTCGCGACGCTGCTGCATCCGCACATGGGTCTCGGCGGCTACGGGCTGATGCTGATCGGTGTCATCATCGGCGGTGGCGCGGGCACCTTCGTCGCGCTGCGCATCCAGATGACGGCGCTGCCGCAGCTCGTCGCCGCGTTCCACTCCCTCGTCGGTCTCGCCGCCGTGTTCGTCGCCGCCGCGGCGCTGAACGCGCCGGAGGCCTTCGGCATCGGCAGCCCCGGCGCGATCCATCCGCAGAGCCTGATCGAGATGTCGCTCGGCCTTGCCATCGGCGCCATCACCTTCACCGGCTCGCTGATCGCCTTCGCCAAGCTGCAGGCGCTGATGAAGGGCGCGCCGATCACGTTCCCGCTGCAGCATCCGATCAATCTCGGCATCGGCGTGGCGATTGTGCTGCTGGTCATCGCCTTCGTCGCCACCGGCGGCAGCCAGGTGGTGTTCTGGCTGATCGCGCTGCTCTCGCTCGCGCTCGGTTTCCTTCTCATCATCCCGATCGGCGGCGCGGACATGCCGGTGATCGTCTCGATGCTGAACAGCTACTCGGGGTGGGCCGCCTGCGGCATCGGCTTCACGGTGCAGAACCTGGCGCTGATCATCACCGGCGCGCTCGTCGGCGCCTCCGGCGCGATCCTGTCCTACATCATGTGCAAGGGCATGAACCGCAGCATCCTCAACGTGCTGCTCGGCGGCTTCGGCACCGATACCGGGGTCGGACCCGCCGCCGGCGCGGGCGGGGACCGCAGCGTCAAGGCCGGCGCCGCCGACGATGCCGCCTTCATCCTCAAGAACGCGTCCAAGGTCATCATCGTGCCCGGCTACGGCATGGCGGTGGCGCAGGCGCAGCACGCGCTGCGCGAGATGGCGGACACGCTCAAGGCCGAAGGCGTCGAGGTGAAATACGCCATCCATCCCGTCGCCGGGCGCATGCCGGGGCACATGAACGTGCTGCTCGCCGAGGCCAACGTGCCCTACGACGAGGTCTTCGAGCTCGAAGAAATCAACAACGAGTTCCAGACCGCCGACGTCGCTTACGTCATCGGTGCCAACGACGTCACCAATCCGGCGGCGAAGACCGATCCGAAATCGCCGATCTACGGCATGCCCATCCTCGAAGTGGAGAAGGCGCGCACGGTGCTGTTCATCAAGCGCTCGATGGCCTCCGGTTACGCCGGCGTCGAGAACGAGCTGTTCTTCCGCAACAACACCATGATGCTGTTCGGCGACGCGAAGAAGATGACCGAGGAGATCGTCCAGGCCCTCGGGCACTGAGGCGGGCAGGGAGGTAATCAACATGGCGGGACGCAAAGTCATCATCACCTGCGCGGTGACGGGGGCGATCCACACGCCCTCGATGTCGCCCCATCTGCCGGTGACGCCCGATGAGATCGCCGCCGGGGCCATCGCGGCGGCGGAGGCGGGTGCCGCGATCGTGCATCTGCACGCGCGCGACCCGATCACCGGTAAGCCGGATCAGAGCCCCGAAGCCTTCGCGGCCTTCCTGCCGCGCATCAAGCAGGCGACCGACGCGGTGGTGAACATCACCTCTGGCGGCGCGCCGACCATGCTCATCCGCGAGCGCATCATGCCCTCGCTGCGCTTCAAGCCGGAAGTCGCCTCGCTCAACATGGGCTCGATGAATTTCGGCCTGTTCCCCATGCTTGGCCGGTTCAAGGAGTTCAAGCACGATTGGGAGCGGCAGCATCTCGAGGGCTCGCGCGATCTCATCTTCCGCAACACCTTCGCGGACATCGAATACGCGCTGCGCGAATTGGGTGATGCCGGCACGCGCTTCGAGTTCGAGTGCTACGACGTCGGCCATCTCTACAATCTCGCCCATTTCCTCGAACGCGGCCTGGTGAAGGCGCCGCTGTTCGTGCAGACCGTGTTCGGCATCCTCGGCGGCATCGGCCCGCATCCCGAGGACGTGATGCACATGAAGCGCACCGCGGACCGGCTGTTCGGCAACGCCTATCGCTGGTCGGTGCTCGGCGCCGGGCGCAACCAGATGCCGATCGCGGCCATGGCCGCCGCGATGGGCGCCAATGTCCGCGTCGGGCTCGAAGACAGTCTCTGGATCGGGCCGGGCAAACTCGCCGAAAGCAACGCCGCGCAGGTGCGACAGGTGCGCCAGATCCTCGAAGGCCTCGGGCTCGAGATCGCAACTCCGGCCGAGGCCCGCGAAATCCTCGCGCTCAAGGGCGGAGACAAGGTCGCTTTCTGAGGGAGACACCGCGATGCGCCGCTTCCTGCTGCTCGCCGCCGCCATCGCCCTTGGGGCCATGGCAGACGCCCACAAGCCTGACCCGAAAGTGCTCGCCTACACTCTGCCCGATCAGATCCAGTGGAAGGAATCGGCGGAAATTCCCGGCGTCGAATACGCCAACATGGTCGGAGACCCCTCCAAGCCAGGGCTCTATATCCAGCTCATCCGCTGGCAGCCCTTTCATATGAGCCACCCGCATTACCACATGCGCGACCGGTTCATCACCGTCATCTCCGGCACCTGGTGGGTTGGGACGGGCCGGAAATTCGACCCCGATAGCACCACCCCGATGCCCGCCGGGAGCTTCGTCGTCCATTACGGCAACCAGATCCACTACGACGGCGCCAAGGACGAAACCGCGATCATCGAGATCACCGGCGAGGGCCCGGGGACGCCGATCATGGTGACGGAAGAGAAGTAAGCCGAGGCGGCGCCGCGCCTCGGCCCGGGACCGCGTTCAGGCGCCGAGACACCGCGCGCGGATCGCGGCATCGAGGGAGAGCGTGCCGGCGCCGCGGGCGAGCAGCACGAGCAGCATCGCCGCCCACTGGATGTGCGTCGGCCAGGCCAGCGGATAGACGAAAATCTCGATGAAGGCCGTCATGCCGAGCAGCACCAGCGCCGCGCCGCGCGTGAACAGGCCCAGCACCAGCAGGATCGGCGTCGAGAGCTCGATGCTCGCCGCCATCACCGCCGCGATGTCCGGCGGCAGCACGGGCACCTTGTATTCGTCCTGGAACAGCGCCACCGCCGCGCCCCAGTCGGCGAGTTTGGTCGTGCCGGAGGCCCAGAACACCTCGGCCACCGCCAATCGCAGCGGAATCGCCAGCAGCGCGTAAGGGAGCCGGTCGAGCAGGGCGAGTGCGGTGCGCGGCAGCGCGAACCGGTCGGCGCGGGCGAAGGTCGTGCTCATGGCGTCAACTCCCGAGAGCGTCGGCGACAAATCCGGTGAAGCGTTCGGCGGTGAGGCAGGCGGCGAGCCAGTGCGGCGCCGCCTCGGGCGCGGCCGCGCTGGCCTGTGACAGCGTCTGGCCGCCGGCCAGCGCGGCGAGGAAATGCCATTCCGCGGCGGCGAGGCGCGCGATGCCGACGGTCTCGCCGCGGCGCTGCACCGCCAGGTGCACCGGGCCGGCGCGCACGTCCAGTGCGGCCAGCGCATCGTCGTCGCCCGCGCGCACGCCCTCCCAGATCGCGTCCGCCGGATGGGCGAGCGCGAGCAGCCGCAGCGTCGGGTGCGGCGTGAAGCGGAGGTCCGCGGCCTCGGCCAGCGTGCCCGCCAGGGCCGTCACGGAGACCGGCGCTGCCTCCTCCGCCTCGCTCGATTCGTGCATGGCCCATTCGAGCCGCGCCACGTCGGCGAGATAGGCGAGCGCGGCGGCGGTCGGGTCGGCGGCGAGGAAATCGGCGAAACCGTCGCCGTAGCGCGCCAGCAGCGGCGAGCGTGGCGGCGCGGCTTCGATGAAGCGCAGCGCGGCGGCGTCGAAGAACTCCGCGCCCACCAGCTGATCGACGATGGGAAAGGTCAGCCGCAGCGCCCCGGTCAGCGCCGCCCGCACGTTGGCACGGTAGATGCCGAGCCGCGCCGCCGGCGCGATGCCGTTCGCGCGCACCAGGCCGGCAAACGCCGCGCCATCCCCCCCGAG
>JAJZFF010000204.1 GCA_021805485.1 Pseudomonadota bacterium | reverse complement strand
CCGGTCCTCCCGCCGCGACCGAACGGACAATGGAGCGCCCGGCAGCACGCGTCCCGACCCGAAACAAGCCGGGTCATCACAGCGGCGGCAATTCGGGCAGGAAGCAAGGGGATCGCGCTGGAGCGGGTAGCGGGAATCGAACCCGCGCGTTCAGCTTGGGAAGCTGACAGGCTACCATTACATCATACCCGCATGGCGCGAGCCGAGATTTAGTCCGCGCCGGGCGTCGGCGCAACTCCCATGGCGGCGAGGGCGCGGGGGAAAAAATCGCGGCCACCGAAATTGCCGGATTTGAGGGCGAAGAGACGCGGCTCGGGCTCGATGCTGCGCAGCAGCGGCACGCCGGGGGCGATTTCGGCGCCGATCTCGAAGGCGGGGATGCCGAGACGGTCGACGATCGCGCCCGAGGTTTCACCGCCGGCGACGATCAGGCGGCGCACACCGCGATCGGCGAGCCCCGCGGCGAGGGTGGCGAGGGCGGCTTCGATCCGCGCGCCGACCTCGGCGCCATGGGCGGATTTCAGCGCCGCGACCGCCTCCGGCGTCGCCGAGCTGGCGAGCAGGACGGGGCCGGAATCGAGCAGTTCACCGGCCCAGTCGAGGGCGGCGGACACGTCGCCTGCCAGCAGGGCTTCAGCGTCGAGATGGCAGATCGGTATCCGCCCCCTCACCGCCGCGATCTGGTCCAGCGTCGCCGCCGAGCAGCTGCCGGCGATGATCGCGGCCGGCCCCTCCGGCGCGGCGAAGTCAGGCGCGGCGCCCGGTGCGGCGCCGCCGGCAATGGCGCGGGCTAGGCCGAGGCCAAGGCCGGAGGCGCCGGTCGAGACCGGGCGGCGCAGCGCCGCCTCGCCCAGGGCGAGCAGATGGCGCTCGGCGATGGCATCGACGATGCAGGCCCCCCTGCCCTCGCCCGCAGCCGCATCGAGCGCCGCACCGACCGCCGCCGCCCCGCGCTCGACGACCTCGAACGGCACGAGGCCGACCGGCCGGGCCGACTGGCGCGCGAGCACGCGGGCAAGATTCGAATCCCGCATCGGGTTGAGCGGATGGTCCTTGAGCGGGCTTTCGGCGAGCGGCACGGCGCCGACGAAGAGATGCCCCTGGTAGACGGTGCGGCCGGTTTCGGGAAAGGCCGGGCAGACCGGCACGCAGAGGCCGCCGGCGCGGGCGGCCAGCGCCTCGGTCACCGGGCCGACATTGCCCTCATCAGTCGAGTCGAAGGTGGAACAGATCTTGTACATCACGTGCGCGGCTCCCTGGGCCGTGCAGTACTCGGCGGCGGCGAGGGCGGCGGCGACGGCCTCCTTCGCCGGCACCGAGCGGATCTTGAAGGCGACGACAATGGCGTCGATCTGCGGCAAGGCGAGGTCGGCTGCGGGGATGCCGATGGTCTGCACCGTGCGCAGGCCGTTGCGGCTCAGCGTGTTGGCGAGGTCGGAGGCGCCGGTATAGTCGTCGGCGATGCAGGCGAGGCGCAGGCTCATCTTCCGCGCCCCGCGAACCAGGCGAGGCCGTCTTCGGTGCGGCCGCGCGGGCGGTATTCGCAGCCGACGATGCCGGCATAGCCGAGGCGGTCGAGCTCGTCGAACAGGAAGGGATAGTTCAGCTCCTCGCCATCCGGCTCGTGGCGCGAGGGGACGGACGCGATCTGCACATGGCCGGTCTGGCGGATCAGCCGGCGCAGCCGCATCGTCACGTCGCCATGGATGATCTGGCAGTGATAGATGTCGAATTGCAGGCGGACATTGCCCATGCCGAGGCCGCCGATGAACTCGGCCGCCGCATCGACGTCGTTGAGGAAATAGCCCGGCATGTCGCGCCCGTTGATCGGCTCCAGCAGCAGGTCGATGCCGTGATGGGCGAGGGTTTCGGCGGTGCGGCGGACGGCGTCGCGATAGCGGGCCTGGGCGGCGGGATCGGCGGGGTCGGCGATCCCGGCCATCAGGTGCAGGCGGGTCACACCCGTCGCCGCCGCGTATTCGAGCGCGCGGGCGGTGCCGGCGGCGAGCTCCTCCTCGCGGCCGGGCAGTGCGGCGAGGCCGCGCTCGCCGCCCGCCCAGTCGCCCGGCGGCAGGTTGAACAGCGCCTGGGTCAACCCGTGCTTCGCGAGGCGGGCGCCGATTTCCTCGGGCCGGTGCTCGTAGGGAAAGAGGAACTCGACGGCGTCGAACCCCGCATCCGCGGCGGCGGCGAAACGGTCGAGGAACGGAACCTCGTTGAACATCATCGAGAGATTGGCGGCGAAGCGGGGCATGGGCCCTCCGGGGTCAGGCGGGTGGGGTCAGGACGGTTCGGGGAGCGAAATCGGCGCGATGCGGGCGAAGAGGCGGGCGACGGAGGCGTCGTCGTCCCGTCCCATCCCGGCGGCGGCGGTCATCAGGAAAAGCTGCAAGGCTTCCGAGGCCATCGGAACCGGCATCCGGCCGCGCCGCGCCATGTCGAGCACGATGCCGAGATCCTTGGTGAAGATGTCGACGGCGCTGCGCGGGGCGTAGTCGGCGTCGAGAATGTGCGGCACGCGGTTTTCGAACATCCAGCTATTGCCGGCGGAGCCCGTGATCACCTCGTAGACGCGGGCAAGGTCGAGCCCCATCGAGGCGGCGAAGGCGACGGCCTCGCAGGCGGCGGCGATATGCACGCCCGCAAGCAGCTGGTTGACCATCTTGAAGCCGGCGCCAGTGCCCGGCGCATCGCCGAGTTCGTGCACGGTGGCGGCCATCGCGTCGAGCGCGGGGCGGGCGGCGGCGAAGGCCTTCTTGCTCCCCGAGGCCATGATGGTGAGTTTTCCCTCCGCCGCGCGGGCGGTGCCGCCGCTGATCGGCGCGTCGAGATAATGCACGCCGGTCGCCTCCAACCGGGATGCAAGGTCGCGGACGACATCCGGCGCCATCGTCGCGCAGGAGATGAACACCGCGCCCGGCGCCATCGCCGCCGCGCAGCCGCCCGCGCCGAACAGCACCGCCTCGGTCTGCTCGGCGTTGACGACGACGCTGACGACGATTTCTGCACCGCGCGCGGCGGCCTCGGGGGAGGCGGCGGGCGCACCGCCCTGTGCGGCAAGACGCTCGAGATTCGCGGCCACGACATCGAAGCCGCGGAGCAAAAATCCGGCGCGCAGCAATGCGGCGGCCATGCCGCCCCCCATCGAGCCGAGGCCGATGACGGCGGCCGCCCTGCCCTCGCCCGCGCTCATTGCCGTCCGTCCGCTGAAGCGATGGTCATGCCGTTCTCCTGAAGCTCATGTGCTGCCGCCGACCTCGAGGGTGAAGCCGACATCGAGGCGGCGGGTGGTCGGCTCCCGCCCGGCGATCCGGGCGAGGAGCATGGCGGCGGCCTCGCGCCCGATCTGCTTGCGGGGCGAGGCGATGGTGGTCAGCGTCGGCGTGGTCAGCGCCGCGATCGGCAGGCCGTTGAAGCCGGCAATCGCGATGCGGCCGGGAATATCGGTCCCGTCGCGCCGCGCCCGCAGCAGGGCGCCGACGGCCATTTCGTCATTGGCGAAGAACAGCGCATCGAGCGCCGGGGTGACGGCGAGCAGGTCCGGCAGCGCCTCCCAGCCGACCTGCTGGCCGCCGCTTTGGCCGCCCCCGCCCTCGCGGTCGAACAGCACGACGGCAGCCTGCCCGGCGAGGCCGCGGCGCAGCCCGTCGTAGCGCTGGCGGGCGCGGTAATCGTCCTTCATGCGCAGGCCGACGAAGCCGATGCGCCGGTAGCCGCGCGCGAGCAGGTGCTCGGCCATCGCGGCGCCGGCGCGAACATGCGAGAGGCCGACATTCATGTCGATCGCCCCGCGGCCGGTTTCCATGAACTCGACGACGGGGATGCCGGCATTGCGCAGCAGCGTCGCCGTGCGCGTCTCGTGCCGCAGGCCGGCAATCATCATGCCCGGCGGCGCCCAGCCGAGCAGGGTGGCGGCCAGCGCCGCCTCGTGCCCGAGATCGTAGCCGGTGCTGCCGAGCAGCATCTGGTAGCCCTGCGCCTCGACCGCTTCCTGGATGCCCTCGATCACCTCGACGAAGACGACGTTGGAAAGCGACGGCACGATGACCGGGATGACGCGGGTGCGCGCCGAGGCGAGCGCGCCGGCCATCCGGTTCGGCACGTAGCCGAGCTGCTCGACCGTATGCTCGATCCGGCTCCGCAACGCCGGGGACACGGAGGCGGGATTGTTGAGCGCGCGGGAGACGGTGATCGGCGCAACGCCCGCGCCCGCCGCGACCTCGTTCAGCGTGACGGCGGCGCGCCGGCGGCGGGTGCGGCGCGCCGGCGCGCAAGCCTCGCCCGTCGCCTCTTTCGCTTCATCGGCGGCAGCACCGCGTGCGCGGGTTCCTCTCATGCCGCGACTATCGCGGAGATCGGCGTCCCATGCAAGATGGTAGCGCTGTCAGAACGTGGTTGCGCTACCACCGCACCGCTCCTATACAGGTGCGATCGGATATCGGGAGAAACAGCAATGTCGGCCAGCGGATCAAAACCCTCCATCGGCTTCATCGGCGTCGGCTTCATGGGCCACGGCATGGCGAAGAACATCGTCGAGGCCGGCTACAAGCTGACGGTGATGGCGCATCGCAACCGCGCGCCGGTCGAGGACCTGATCGGCCGCGGCGCGAAGGAAGCGAAGAGCCCGCGCGAGATCGCCGAGGCGAGCGACATCGTCTTCCTCTGCGTCACCGGCAGCCCGCAGGTGCGCGCCGTGACCGAGGGTGAAAACGGCCTCGCCGCCGCCGGCAAACCGCTCGTCATCGTCGATTGCTCGACCTCCGATCCGTCGGTCACGGTGCCGCTCGCCGAAAGCCTCGCCGCGCGGAACATCACCCTGCTCGACGCCCCGCTCGGCCGCACGCCGAAGGATGCCTGGGAAGGCACGCTCGACGTGATGATCGGCGGCGCGGCTGACGATGTCGCCCGCGTGCGCCCGGTGATCGACTCCTTCGCCCAGCGCGTGATCCATACCGGGCAGACCGGCACCGGCCACACGATGAAGCTGCTGAACAATTTCCTCTCGATGGGCTATGGCGCGCTCTATGCCGAGGCGCTGATGCTCGGCGCCAAGGCCGGGCTTTCGGCCGAAACCTTCCACAGCGTGATCGCCGGCGGGCGGATGGATTGCGGCTTCTACCAGACCTTCATGCAATACGTGGTCGGGCGCGACCGCAACGCCCACAAGTTCACGCTGAACAACGCGCTGAAGGACACCGCCTATCTCAACGCCTTCGCGGTGGCGCAGGGCGCGGCCAACCCGCTCGCCGCCGCCGTGCGCAATTCCTATGCCCAGGCGGTGGGCGCCGGGCGGGGCGACGATTTCGTGCCGATGCTGGCCGATTTCATCGCCGAGGCCAACGGGGTGAAGCGGGCGGAATGAGCGAGAGCGCGCTGCGCGAGGCGATCTGCCGCTTCGGGCGGTCGCTGTTCGAGCGGGGGCTGACGCCCGGTTCCTCGGGCAATATCAGCGTGCGGCTGGAGGATGGCGGCTGGCTCTGCACGCCGACCGACGCCGCGCTCGGCTTTCTCGACCCCGCGCGCATCGCCCGGCTCGACGCGAACCGGCGGCTCGTCTCCGGCGACAAGCCGACCAAGGAAATCCCGCTGCACGACGCGCTGTATGACACGCGGCCAGAGGCCGGGGCGGTGGTGCACCTGCATTCGACCCACGCCGTCGCCCTCTCGCTGCTGCCGGAGATCGACCCGGCGGAGGCGCTGCCGCCGCTCACACCCTATGTGATGATGCGCGTCGGCAAGGTGGCGCTGGTGCCGTTCCACGTGCCGGGGGACCCGGCGGTGGGCGACGCCATTCGCGGGCTCGCCGGCAAGCATAGCGCCGTGCTGCTGGCCAATCACGGCCCGGTCGTCGCCGGCACGTCGCTGCAGGCGGCGGTGTTCGCGATGGAGGAGCTGGAGGAAACCGCGAAGCTGCATCTGCTCACCCGCGGCCTGAACCCACGGCTGCTGACGCCGGAGCAGCAGGCGGCGGTGCGGGCGAAATTCGGGGTCTGATCCCCTTCCCCGCCCTGTCTTGCGCTGAAGTCAGGCCGCGCCGGTTTCGTCGGGGAAATGCTGCGGCGCCTCGCGCCGGTCGGTCATGCCGTAGTCGCGGATGACGCGGATGCGGCGCTGGGCCGCGTCGTCGCCCGCCCCGGCTCCCGCACCACTGCGGAGGAGCAGAAAATCGCCCGGCGTGAGGACCGCCTCGAACACGTCCCAGCCGAGGAGGCCGGGCAAAGCGGGATCGAGCCCGAGGTCGCGGGCGAGACCCTCCGGCGTCATGTCCGCCGCGCCCTCGCGCCGCGCGGTGAGGAGCGAGACACTGGCGCCGTCATCGGCCAGCACCCCGACGCGCAGGCGGTAATCCGCGAACAGCTCGCGCCGCGCCTCCGCCTGCGCGCGGTGATGCAGCGCGTGGGTGCGCCAGCTTATCAGCGCCGCCTCGTCCCGCCAGAGCGAGACCGAGAGCAGAAAGCCCGGCCGGGTCAGGCTGCGATAGCGGATATTCTCGACGAAGCCGTCGATCGCTTCGAGTTCGGGCCGCAGCAGGCGGGCATGGCCGAAATACTCGTCCAGCCGGCCGTCCTTCGGCCTGACCTCGAAGATGACGGCGTGCACGGCGCTATTCGGCCGCGTCGGCCTCACGCCGACGCCCATCAACAATTTCGGCCTCACGCCGACGCCCATCAACAATTTCGGCCTCGCGGCGGCGCTCTTCCGCCCGTGCGCGCACCTTGGCGACCAGCGGCCCCTGTTCGTTATAGGCGTGGCAGGAATTGAGCAGCGCCGCGGGAATGTCCCACCGGTCCTCGGTCGTGCCGCCCTCGCGGGCCGATTTGTGGGCGCGGATGGAGAACATGGTCTGGATCGCCGTGGTCGCGACCTGCTGGAGCAGCTCGCGCAGATGCGTGCACCCGGCGGTGCCGCCGACGCGCTCCATCGCCCCCTTGAGGAAACCCTTGCCGATCGTCAGCCCCGCCAGCGCGGCGAAGTTCGGCGCGACACCGGGGCAGATCGAGTGCGGCGTGTCGTCCATCGCCGCCTCGGCGCGGACGACGGTGAGCTTGTCGTCGATGGTCAGGCGCAGGCCCATTCCGTGCAGCGCCTCGCCGGCATTGATCCGCCCGCGATCGTGATTGCCGAAACTGTAGGTCTTGGTGTCCTTCATGTGGGCCTCGATATCCAGGAGGCCATCGGCGCGCAGATAGCCGCGGATCGCGATGTCGCGCAGGTGGAGCAGTTGCCGGGACTCGGCATGGCTGAGGGGCATGGAGCGAAAACTTTCCCTGATCTCGATGTTGACGAATAGGTTAAGCGCTGCCTCGGCGCGTTGCAAATGCCGCGAGGCGCTGCATGGCAGGGTTGCTGCCCCTCGCACGCGGTTGTCTGCCGCATGAGACGGGCGCAATCTGGCTAACCACGTTCACCGCCCGCCCTCCGGCGCCAACCCAGCGGACCCATGGAATACACGCACAGGCAACGGCTTCAGGTCATCTCCGGCATCATCCTGTGCATCCTGCTGGCGGCGATCGACCAGACGGTGGTGATCCCCGCGGTGCCGGCGATGGCGGCGGGGCTGCACGGTTTCTCCCATCTCTCCTGGGTGGTGACGGCCTATCTGCTGACCTCGACCGCGACCACCCCGCTTTACGGCCGGCTGTCCGACCAGTTCGGCCGGCGGCAGACGCTGATCCCCTCGATCGCGCTGTTCGTGCTGGCTTCCTGCGTGTGCGCCACGGCACAGACGCTGCCCTGGCTGATCGCCGGGCGGGCCTTGCAGGGGGTTGGCGGCGGCGGGCTGATGGCGATCGCGCAGGCGGCGATCGCCGACGTGGTCAGTCCGCGCGAGCGCGGCAAGTATCAGGCCTACATGGCCGGGACATGGGGTGTCGCCTCGACTGCGGGGCCGGTGGTCGGCGGCTGGGTGACGGATCATCTCACGTGGCAGTGGATCTTCTGGTTCAACGTGCCGCTCGGCCTCGCCGCCCTGGTGCTGAGCCAGATCGGCCTGCGCCAGCTCAAGACGGCGGCGCGCGGCGGGCGGATCGACTATGAGGGCGCGGCCCTGCTCACCTGCGCCGTTACCGCCTTCCTGATCGGCCTGTCCTGGGGCGGGCGCACCTATCCGTGGCTCTCGGCGCCGGTGGTCGGCATCTTCGTGGCGGGCTTCGCGCTGATCGCCGCCCTCTGGCGGTGGGAGGCGCGCGCCGCCGTGCCGCTGCTGCCGATGCGGCTGTTCGGCAGCGCCTCCTTCGTGCGGCTGGTCGGCATCGGGTTTCTCACCGCGCTGGCGATGTTCTCGGCGATCTTCCTGCTGCCGCTGTTCTTCCAGCTGGTCTACCACGCCAATGCAGCGCAGTCCGGCTGGGACATCATGCCCTTCATGATCGCCAGCACGATCGGCGCCTATGCCGCCGGGCAGGTCGCGCGGCGCACCGGGCGGACGCGCAAGCTGCTGGTCGGCGGCCTTGTCGTCGGCGCCGTCGGCTTCGTCCTGCTCGGCCTGCTGCCGCAGGCCACGCCGCTCGGTCTCGTCGTGTTCAACTGTTTCGTCATGGGGCTGGGGATCGGCTTCGTGCTGCCCTCGAACCTCGTCGCGGTGCAGAACGCGGCGAGCCGCCACGATGTCGGCGCGGCGACCGCGACGCTGCTGCTGCTGCGGGCCATGGGCGGCGCCTTCGGCGCGACCATCGCCGGCACCGTGCTGCTGCTGCGCCTCGGCGGGCAGATCGACGCGCCTGGCGCCGCGGCCGAACGCGCGATGGCGGCCAATCCGATGCTGCCGGCGGCGTTCCACGATGCGTTCCTGATCACCGCCGGCTTCGCCCTGCTCGGCCTCGTCGCGGCCATCCGGGTGGACGACACGCCGCTGCGCGAAACCGTGGCAACCGACGGCACCGACACCGACGAGGCCGACGCCGAACCCGCCGCGATCGGCCACTGACGTTTTGCGCCCGTTTCACCTTT
>JAJZFF010000496.1 GCA_021805485.1 Pseudomonadota bacterium | reverse complement strand
CTCATGATGAAGCTCGCATCCTCGGCCGAGCCGATCTTCACCGCCTTGTCGCCGGCGGCCCCCGCGGGGCCGGCCGCGGCGGCGGCATCGGTGCCGAAGCCGCCGAGCAGCACGTTGAGGATCGAGCGGTTCATCCCCTTGCACATGATGTAGGAGAGAATCGCACCCGACGAGCCGACCAGCGCGCCGGTCACGATCAGCGCGATATTGCTGATGGTGAAGCCGATGCCCGCCGCCGCCCAGCCGGAATAGGAGTTCAGCATCGAGATCACCACCGGCATGTCCGCACCGCCGATCGGGATGATCAGCAGCACGCCAAGCGCGAGCGCGAGGGCCGCGATGATCCAGAACAGCACCTGCGAGCCGCCCGAGGCGACGAAGGCGATGATCAGCACCACGAGCAGGATGCCGAGGCCGAGATTGAGCTTGTGCTGGCCGGGGAAGTTGATCGGCGCGCCGCTCATCAGCGCCTGCAGCTTGGCGAAGGCGATGACCGCGCCGGTGAAGGTGATGGCGCCGATCGACAGGCCGAGCGACATCTCGATGAGGCTTTCGAGATGCAGGTGCCCCGGCGTGCCGATGCCGAAGCTCTGCGGCGCGTTCAGCGCCGAGGCGGCGACGAACACCGCGGCAAGCCCCACCAGCGAGTGGAACGCGGCGACGAGCTGCGGCAGCGCGGTCATGTTGACCCGCCGCGCCACCACCGCGCCGATCGCGCCGCCGATGACGACGCCGAGCACGATGAGCCCCACGCCCGAGAGCAGCATCGCCGGATGCGCCAGCGTCGCCAGCGCGGCGATCGCCATGCCGGCCATGCCGAGCAGGTTGCCGCGCCGCGCGGTCTCGGGATGCGAAAGCCCGCGCAGGGCCAGGATGAACAGGACGGCCGCCACCAGATAGGCGAGCGTGATCCCCGGATCGGATGCGTAATTCATTGTCGCGCCGCCCTTACTTCGCTTTTTTCTTGAACATGGCCAGCATGCGCTGGGTCACGAGGAAGCCGCCCACGATGTTCACGCTGGCCAGCAGCACCGCGATGAAGCCGAAGGCGTGCGCGGCATAGCCGCCCTTCAGCCCGGTCGCGAGCATCGCGCCGACGATGATCACCGACGAGATGGCGTTGGTCACCGCCAGCAGCGGCGAGTGCAGCGCCGGGGTGACGCTCCAGATCACGTAATAGCCGACGAACACCGCCATCACGAAAATGGCGAACAGGTCGATCAGCGGGGCGCCGTGCGGCGCGTGCGCCGCCGCCTGGGCGGCGAAGCCGGCGGCGTTCTGCGCCAGCACGGTGGCCTTGTGCGCGAGCGCGTCGGCCTGGTCCGCGAGTTGTGCAGGGGTCATGATGTGGCTCCTAGGCAGCTGCTTGCGGCTGGAAGTTCGGATGAACGACGGCGCCATCCCGCGTGAGCAGGACGCCCTTCACGATATCGTCGTCGGCGGGCAGTTTCGGCCGCCCGGCCTCCTTGTCCCAGAACCCGGTGAGGAAGGTCGAGAGGTTGCGCGCATAGAGCGTGCTGGCGGCGACGCCGATGCGCGACGGCCAGTTCCTGTGCCCGAGCACGATCACGCCGTTCTCCGTCACGATCCGCTCGCCCGGCACCGTCGCCTCGCAGTTGCCGCCGGCATCCGCCGCGATATCGACGATCACGCTGCCCATCCGCATCTTCGCCACCGCGTCGGCGGTGACGATGGTCGGCGCCTTGCGCCCCATCACCAGCGCGGTGCAGATGACGATGTCGTTCTTCGCCACCGTCTCGGCGATCAGCGCCGCCTGCTTGGCGCGGAACTCCGCACTCATCTCCTTCGCGTAGGCGCCGGTCTGCGCCTTGCTCTCCTCGTCCTCGACGCCGACGAAGGTCGCGCCGAGCGACTTGATCTCCTCCTTCGCCGCCGGCCGCACGTCGGTCGCCGAGACGATGGCGCCGAGCCGGCGGGCGGTGGCGATCGCCTGCAACCCGGCAACCCCGGCGCCGACCACGAACACGCGCGCCGGCGGCACGGTGCCGGCCGCCGTCATCATCATCGCGAAGCCGCGCGGAAACGCCTCCGCCGCCTCGATCACGGCGCGATAGCCGGCGAGATTCGCCTGGCTCGACAGCACGTCCATCGACTGCGCGCGGGTGATGCGCGGCAGCAGCTCCATCGAGCAGGCATCGATCCCGGCCTTCGCATAGGCCTGCACCCGCTCCTGATTGCCCATCGCGCCGAGCGTGCCGACCAGCAGCGCGCCGCGCTCGATCTGCGCCAGAATCTCGTCCCCGGGCGGCTGCACCGTGAACACGATGCCGGCCCCCTTCAGTGCCGAGGCCGCATCCGGCGCGATCTCCGCGCCGGCCTCGCGCAGCGCCGCGTCGGAGACCGAGGCCCGCTCGCCGGCCCCCGCCTCGATCACCACGTCGAGCCCGAGGGCCTTCAGCTTCTTGATCGAATCCGGCACCGCGGCGACGCGGGTCTCGCCCGGCAGACGCTCTTTCAACACCGCAAGACGCATCATATCCATCCCTTCGTTCAACACCGCGCAACGATCGTGCGCCCCGGCGTCCGAAATATTGTGTCGCACCGCACCATTCAAAGCAGCAATTATGCCACAGATGTGATAACGGTCCCGCAATCTCGCACCATGCGCGGGCCGCGCTGTCAAGACGGCACCCATGCGCGCCCGATCGTCTCGACAGGGGGACCCGCATACCCCACAATAGTGCGACTGGTTCTGAGGAGTAGGCATGACAAGCGACATGAGCAACAGGCTCGCCCCCCGCGCCGATGACGAGGACGCCCCCGAGAAGGAGGCGCCCGAGGCCGCCAAGGCCGGCAAGGTCGGGCCCGAACTCGAAAACCGTCTGTTCAAGCAGCGCAAGGTGCTGATCTTCGGCGAGATCCACGACCGCATCGCCCGCGCCGTCACCGGCCAGCTCCTCGCCCTCGCCGGCGCGAGCGACGAGCCGATCGACGTGTTCGTCAACTCGCCGGGCGGCCATGTCGAGAGCGGCGACACGATCCACGACGTGATCCGCTTCGTCGACGCCACCGCGCCGGTGCGGATGATCGGCACCGGCTGGGTCGCCAGCGCCGGCGCGCTGATCTACCTCGCCGGCCACAAGGATCGCCGCTTCTGCCTGCCCAACACCCGCTTCCTGCTGCACCAGCCGATGGGCGGCGTGCGCGGCCCGGCCACCGATATCGACATCGAGGCCCGCGAGATCATCAAGATGCGCGAGCGGATCAACCGCATCATCGCCCGCGAGACCGGGCAGGACTATGCCCGCGTCGAAAAGGACACCGACCGCAACTACTGGATGGGCGCCGAGGAAGCGATCGCCTACGGCATGGTCACCCGCGTCGTGCAGACGATGAAGGATCTGGACGCCGCCTGAACTCCGGGGGCGGTCGCGGCGTCAGCTATGGCCGCCCTCCGGCATCAGCTATGGCCGCCCTCCGGCGGCGGGGCCTCGCGCAGCAGCGCGAGCAGCGCCGCCGCCGCGCGGGTCCGCGTGCGGTCCTGGTGCTGGACCGCGAAATAGGTCCGCCGCGGCAGTTTCACCGGCACCTCGACCACCTTGCCCGCGGCCAGCGCGTCGGCGCAGACCAGCTCGGACAGGATCGTCGCCCCCGCGCCGCCGCTCACCGCCGTCAGCACCGAATTGTTCGCCGGCAGCTCGATCGCGACATCGACCGCGGCATGGTCGATCCCCAGCCCGGCCAGCGCCTCGAAGAGCACCGCCCGCGTCCCCGACCCGTCCTCGCGCAGCACCCAGCTGCCGGCGGCGAGCTCGGCCGGGCGCAGCGCGCGCCGCTTCGCCCAGGGATGACCGGGGGCGACCACCATCACCAGCCGGTCCTGCGCGATCGGCTCGGCCGCCAGCCGCGGCTGGATCAGCGTGTCGCCCGGCCCCTCGACGAAACCGAGCTCGACATCCCCTTCCAGGATCGCCCGCGCCACCTCGGCCGAATTGCCGATCGAGACCGACAGCCCGATGCCCGGATAGGCCTGGCGGAAGGCCACCAGCCGCAGCGGCAGGAAATGATTGGCGATGGTCTGGCTGGCCTTGATCGCCAGCCGCCCGCGCGCGAGCCCGGCGATCTCGCGCATCGTCAGCGCCGCCTGCTCCGCCCGGTTCAGGATCGCCCGCGCCTCGGTGAAGAACACCCGGCCCGCCTCGGTCAGCGCGATGCCGCGGCCCACCCGGTGAAACAGCCTGGTGCCGAATTCCCGCTCCAGCGCGGCAACCGCCCCCGAGGCGGCGGACTGGGTGAGCCCCAGCGCCTCGGCCGCCCGTGTCACATGCTCGCGTTCGGCAACCGCGATGAAGATCCGCAACTGATCGAGGGTCATTCTGAACCGGCCCAGGCAGGACAGCCTCGTCCGAACGACGTTCGCCCAGAAGCCTGTTGCCCGCTAAATTTTCATACGCACGCAAAACTATGGCATAGAGAGACCTATGCATGTAAACGCATAGGACCGGCTTCACCGGACCGTCAACAGGAGGAATACTTGAAAGCATCGATCTTGCGCCGCGCCCTCGTCGTCGCGCTGCCACTGACCCTGATCGCCGCCGTTGCCCCCGCCCAGGCGAAAGCCCCCGTGCTGCACGTGACGAAAAGCGTCATCATCAAGGCGCCGGCCGCGAAAGTGTGGTCGATCGTGCATGATTTCGGCAACCTGACCTGGGTTCCCGCCGTCAAGACCAGCAAGGCCGACAAGGGCAACCACCCCGGCTCGGTCCGCCATCTCGATCTCGGCGGCCCGGTGCTGACCGAGCAGCTGCTTCACTACAACCCGAAGCACATGAACTACACCTATGAAATCCAGCACACCGCCAACAACATGAAGATCCTGCCGGTGCGCGACTATGCCTCGACGATTTCGGTCCACCGTCTCGGCGCCGACGAGACGAAGCTGGTCTGGAGCGGCCATTTCCGCCGCCTCGACCTGTCCGCCCATCCGAAGAAGGGCGAGGACAACGCCTCGGCGATCAAGGCGATTTCCGGGATCTACGAATCAGGGCTTGCCAACGCGGCAAAGCTCGCCGCACAATAAATATACCAGACCAGACGGGCCGGCGGTTCAGCCGCCGGCCCGATAATACAAGAGGACGCGCCGGGCAGAACGGATGGCAAAGCCGAACACGTTGCTGAAACGAACGAGCAACGCTCTACTCGACTACATCAAGGATCTTCCGGCGGAGCCGGCCGCCCTCGGGTCGGACAGCGCGCTCGCCCGCCAGTTCGGGGTGAGCCGCACCACCGTGCGCGCCGCCATCGAAACCATGATCGCGAATGGCATCCTGGAGCGCGGACCGGCCGGGCTGCGCCTCCTGCGCCGCCCGGAACGTGCGGATTATTACACCGAATCGGAAACGGACGGTCCGCAGGAGCAGATCGAGCGCGTCTTCATGCAGCGCGTGCTCCTTGGCGACTGGCGGCCCGGGCACACCTTCTCCGAAGCCGAACTGGCGCGCGACAGCAATGCCAGCACCGTCTCGGTCCGCGAATTCCTGATCGGCTTCTCCCGCTTCGGGCTCATCGCCAAGCAGCCCCGCGGCGGCTGGGTGCTGCGCGAATTCCACGACGGTTTCGCCGCCGAGGTGGCCGACATGCGCGAGCTGATCGAAATGGCCGCGTTGGCGCGCATGCCCAGCGCCGGCAGCGCCGCCCTCACCGAAGCGGCGGACGCGATGATCGCCCGCCACCGCGACATCGAGGCGGGAATCACCAGGCGCTACACCGAGTTCGCCGCACTGGACCGGGATTTCCATCTCTGGATCATCGGCTTCCTGAACAACCGGTTCGCCTACGATTTCTTCGACATCGTGTCCTTCCTGTTCCATTACCACTACCAGTGGGACCGGAACTACGAGGTCGAACGCACCCGTGTCGCCATCGCCGAACACATGACGGTGCTCATCGCCCTGCGATCCGGCGCGATGGACAAGGCCCAGGATGCCATGGAGGTTCATCTCGCGACCTCCCGCCGTTCGCTCAAGGCCGGCCTCAAGCGCGTCGCCGCCTGATCCGGCGGCGGCGGGCGGCCTCAGGCCAGGTAGCGCGCCCGCAAATGCGCCTCGAACGAAGCGGGGTCGAGCGGCTTGCCGGTCGCCTTCACCAGCAGCTCGTTGAACCCGTAGCGCGCGCCGTGGCCATGCACATTGGCGCGCAGCCAGTCCCGCAGCGGGGCAAAATCGCCCTCCGCCAGGGCGGCGTCGATATCCGGCCGCGCCTGCCGCGCCGCCTGCATCAGCTGCGCCGCGGCCATGGCGCCGAGCGTGTAGGACGGAAAATACCCGAACAGCCCGGCGTACCAGTGGATGTCCTGCAGGCAGCCCCTGGCGTCGTCCGGCGGCACGATGCCGAGCAAGTCGCGCATCCCGTCGTTCCAGGCCCCCGGCAGGTCGCCGACCGCAAGATCCCCGGCCACCATAGCCGCCTCCAGCCGGAAGCGCAGGATCACATGCGCCGGGTAGGTCACCTCGTCCGCCTCGACGCGGATGAAGCTCCGCTCGACCTGCCGCAGCCGCGCCGCCAGCCGGTCCGGCGCGAAATCCGCCGGTGGCTGGTCGAAGGCGGCGGCGAGTTGCGGCCCGAGCCAGGACAGGAACGCGTCGGACCGTGCGGCCTGCAACTCCACGATCAGCGACTGGCTTTCATGCACCGCCATGCCGGCGGCCGCGCCGACCGGCTGGCGCGCGCGCGCGCGGGGCAATCCGGCCTCGTACAGCCCGTGGCCGGATTCGTGCAGCACACCCATCAGGGCGGAGGCGAAGTCGGTCTCGTCATACCGCGTGGTGATGCGGATATCGGTCGGCGTGCCGCCGCAGAACGGGTGCAGCGACCGATCCAGCCGCGCGCCCTGGAAATCGAGCCCGACACGCTCGGCAAGGCGCCGGCACAGCGCCTCCTGCGCCGCCTCGGCAAAGGGCGCGCTGCCCGGAAGCCCGGCCGCCCGCCCCGCCTGCCGGGACTCGACGGTCGCGAGATTGTCCCGCAGGAACGCCTCGTAGCGCTTGAATATCGGATCGATTTCCGCCGCGGTGATCCCCGGCTGGTAGGAATCGATCAGCGCATCGTAGGGCGAGAGGCCGAGCGTCGCGCCGAGTGCGGCCGCCTGTTCGCGGATCAGGCCGAGCAGCACCTCCAGCCGCGGGCGGACGGCGCCGAAATCGGCATCCCGCCGCGCGCCGCGCCACACCGTCTCGCAGGCCGCGCTCTCGCGGGCGAGGGCCTCGACCAGATCGGCCGGCACCGCCGTCGCCCGCCGATACGCCCGCCGCATCAGATCCAGGTTGCGCCGGTCGAGCGGATCGGCGGGCGGCGCGATTTCGGCTTCGGCGAGATCGTCCTCGACCTCCGGCGCCGCCAGCATCCCGTGAGCGACGCCGGCGAGCGTCGCCAACTGGTCGCCCCGCGCCGCGGCGCCGCCTTCCGGCATCACCGCCGCCTGGTCCCATCCCAGCATCGCGCTGGCCTCGTCGATGATCGCCAGCCGCTCGAACCGCGACGTCAGGCGCTGATACGGGGTCGCCGCCCCTTCGATGCTCAGGTCGTTCACGCGGTCTCCAGCAGAACTTTTCGGATATAGAAAATATATTCGAGCACGACGACAAAGGCGAGGCCGAACCAGGTCAGCGCGTATTGCTCGGAATTGTTCGGCGGCGTCGGCAGGCTCGGGGCGGGGATCGGCGCGCCCGCAACCGGCTTCGGCCCCACCATCACCAGGGTGAACGGCGCGACATGCGGAAAGCCGAGCGCCGCCCCGATGGCGAGCGGATCGAGCTTGTAGAAAACCAGCCGGGCAAGGTCGGGGCTCGGGGCGAACGGCCCGAATTTCTGCGGCGCCTGGACATAGCCGGAAACCACCGCCGGCCCCGCGGGCAAGGGCACCGGCTGCGGCGCCCGTCCCCGCACCCAGCCGAGATCGACCAGCACCACCGCGCCATCCGTCCGGCGGAACGGCACGATCAGTTGCCCCCCACGCAGCGGCCCGGTCGGCGAATTGCGGATCTGGTCGCCATAGAACGCGGCCTTGCCGGCGACCCAAATCCCGCTCAGGGCCACTTTTTCATAGGGCGAAGGCTTCGCCGCCAGCGGCACCGGCGGCCGCAGCTGTGCCGCATGAATCTCGCGCTGGACCCGGTCCTTGTAATGCCACCGGTGGATCTGCCAGACGCCCAGGGCAATCAGGGCGACCAGCATGAACAGGCTGAACACGCCCATCCCGATCAGGCGCCGCCAGCGCGAGCGCGGCAGAGCCTGACCGGCCATGAGTCAGGCGGCGGTGATGGCGCTGCGGCCGAAGTAGTAGATGCAGACGAAGAGGAACAGCCACACCACGTCGACGAAGTGCCAGTACCAGGCGGCGGCCTCGAAGCCGAAATGCCGCTTCTGGGTGAACTGGTTCTTCAGCGCGCGGAAGAAGTTCACGATCAGGAAGCTGGTGCCGACGATCACGTGGAACCCGTGGAACCCGGTCGCGATGAAGAACACCGAGGGGAAGATCCCGCCGTGATAGAAGTTGAACGGCGAATGCGTGTATTCATAGGTCTGCCCGCACAGGAAGGCGAGGCCGAGAATGATGGTGCAGGCGAGGCCCTGGATCATGCCGCGGCGGTCACCCTCGATCAGCGCATGGTGCGCCCAGGTGATCGTCGTGCCGGAGAGCAGCAGCACCATCGTGTTGAACAGCGGCACCGCGAACGGGTCGATCGTGGTGATATGCGCCGGCGGCCAGACCGCCTGGTGCATGTAGCCCTGGTGCGCCGGGAAGAAGAAGAAGTTGAAATAGGCCCAGAAGAACGAGACGAAGAACATCACCTCGGAGGAGATGAACAGCGCCATGCCGTAGCGCAGGCCGATCTGGGTGACGAGCTTGTGCAGGCCCGGCGTGCGGCTTTCGCGCACCACGTCGCGCCACCAGACGAACATGGTGCTGACCGCCCCGATGAAGCCGGCG
>JAJZFF010000011.1 GCA_021805485.1 Pseudomonadota bacterium | reverse complement strand
ATTGTTCACCGGCATCGTCGGGCGCGGGGCGGTGAAGCGCGACGCCACCGGCGAGCGCGCCATCGCCGCCCGCGTCCCGCCGGCGGAGGGCCTGCACGTGCTGGCGTCGCGCCACCATGGCAGCGACACCCGGCTCGACGAATTCCTGCGCGGCCGGCACGTCGCCAGCATCACGCGCAGCGGCTCGGCGCTGAAATTCTGCCGCCTCGCCGAGGGCGCCGGCGATCTCTACCCGCGTTTCGGCCGCACCATGGAGTGGGACACGGCGGCGCCGCAGGCGGTGCTGGAGGCGGCGGGCGGCCATGTCTGCGGCCTCGACGGCCAGCCGCTGCGCTACGGCAAGCCAGGCTGGGAGAACCCGCCCTTCGTCTGCAGCGGGCGGCAGCCCGATGCCGACTGAGCGCCTGGCCCCCGACGAGGCCGGCCTCGCCCGCGCCTGCGCGCTGCTCAAGACAGGCGCGCTGGTGGCCTTCCCGACCGAGACGGTCTACGGGCTCGGCGGTGACGCCACCAATGAGAGAGCGGTCGCGGCGATTTTCGGGGCAAAGGGAAGACCGCGCTTCAATCCTCTGATATCACATTATCATTCTGCGGAAGCCGCCTTCTCCGACGGGCGCGCGGACGGTCGTGCGGAGCGTCTCGCGGCGGCGTTCTGGCCCGGACCGCTGACCCTCGTGCTGCCGCGGCGGCCCGACGCCCGGGTGGCGCTGCTCGCCGGCGCCGGGTTGGAGACGCTGGCGGTGCGGGTGCCGTCCCATCCGCTCGCCCGCGCCCTGCTCGCCGCCCTGCCCGTGCCGCTCGCCGCCCCCTCGGCCAACCGCTCCGGCGCGGTCAGCCCGACCACGGCGGCGCACGTGCTGGCGGAGCTGGGCGGGCGCATCGCCGCCGTCATCGATGGCGGATCGTGCGCCGTCGGCGTCGAATCGACGGTCGTGGACCTCTCCGGCCCGGCGCCGCGCCTGCTGCGTCCGGGCGGCGTGCCGCGCGAGGCGATCGAGGCGCTGATCGGACCGCTGGCGTCTCCGCCCGCCGGCGGGGCAGCGATACGGGCGCCGGGCATGCTGGCCTCGCACTATGCGCCGCGCCTGCCGCTGCGGCTGGAGGCGGCGCGCGTCGGCGCGGACGAGGCGCTGCTCGCCTTCGGCCCGCCGCTTCCGGGCGCCGGGGCCGTGTTCCAGCTCAGCGCGGCGGGCGATCTGGCCGAGGCCGCGGCGCGGCTCTTCGCCGGGCTGCGCTGGCTCGATGAGGAGGGCGCGCGGCGCGGGCTTGCCGCGATCGCCGCCATGGCGGTCCCGGCCCACGGGCTCGGCGCCGCGATCAATGACCGCCTCGCCCGCGCCGCCGCGCCGCGCGGCTTTACCGGGGTGGCCTCCGGCGGCCATGATGCGCCGCACCGTGCCGACGCAGACGCGCCGGCCGAGGCTGCCCCGACGCCGCAAGGATGATGCAAGTGCCCAACCCCGTCCCGGCCCGCCCCGATCTGCCCCAACCCGGCCTGATCGACGCGCTCGCAAGGCGCCTCGGCCCGCGCGGCCTGCTCACCGATCCCGCCGACATCGCGCCCTTCAGCACCGACTGGCGCCGCCTCTATCAGGGCCGCAGCGTCGCGCTGCTGCGCCCGGCCGATACCGAGGAACTCGCCGACTGTGTCCGGCTCTGCGCCGCGGCCGGGGTCGCGCTGGTGCCGCAAGGCGGCAACACCTCCATGGTCGGCGGCGCGGTGCCGCCGGAGGATGGCTCGGCGCTGCTGCTCTCGCTGGCGCGGATGAACCGCGTCCGCGCCCTGGACCCGGTCGACATGACGCTGACCATCGAGGCCGGGGCGACGCTGAAGGCGGCGCAGGAGGCGGCGGCGGCGGCGGACTGTCTGCTGCCGCTCTCGATCGCCTCGGAGGGCAGCGCGCAGATCGGCGGCGTGCTCTCGACCAATGCCGGCGGCAACAACACCGTCCGCTACGGCAATGCGCGCGAGCGTGTGCTCGGCCTCGAAGTGGTGCTGCCGGACGGACAGGTGTGGAACGGGCTGCGCCGGCTGCGCAAGGACAATACCGGCTATTGCCTGCGCCAGCTCTTCGTCGGCGCCGAGGGCACGCTCGGCGTCATCACCGCCGCCGTGCTCGCGCTGGCGCCACGGCCGCGGCAGATGGAGGTCGCCTTTTGCGCCCTGCCGGACGCCGAGGCGGCGCTGGCGCTGTTCACCCGGCTGCGGCGGGCCGACCCGGCGGCGGTGAACGCCTTCGAATACATGAGCCCGATCGGTCTCGAACTGGTTTTGAAGCATATCCCCGAGACCACGCTGCCGCTCGCCGCGCCGCCCGGCAGCCATTTCGCGCTGATCGAGCTGGCCACGCCGCGCCCGGGCGCGGACCTGCGCGCGTCTCTCGAGGCAGCGCTCGAAGCCGCGCTCAGCGAAGGGCTGATCACCGATGCGGCGATCGCGGCGAGCGAGGCGCAGCGTCGGGCGATGTGGAAGCTGCGCGAGGAGCACGCGGAGGCGCAGAAGCGCGATGGCGCCTCGGTGAAGAACGACATCTCGGTGCCGGTCTCCCTGGTGCCGACCTTCCTGCGCGAGGCGACGGCGGCGTGCCAGGCGCTGGTGGCCGGCGTGCGCGTGCTCGCCTTCGGCCACATGGGCGACGGCAACATCCACTTCAACTGCCAGCAGCCGGAGGCCATGGCGGCGGCCGAGTTCCTCGCCTACGACCATGCCATCATGGCGGCGGTGAACGACATCGTGCGCCGGCTGGACGGCAGCTTCTCGGCCGAGCACGGCGTCGGCCGGCTCAAGACCTATCTGATGCAGGGGTGGCGTGGCGGCGCCGAGCTGGAACTGATGCGGCGGATCAAGCATGCGATCGATCCGCGCGGACTGTTGAACCCGGGAAAACTGCTGCCCTGAGCCTGCCCCAGAACGAACCGTCTCCGACTGGATTCCGCCCGCGATGCGCTCCGGACCGCTGATCACGCAGACCGACCGCTACCTGACACGCCAGTTGCTGGTGGCGCTGCTCGCCGCCACCGGCGGACTGGTGGCGCTGATCTGGCTCACCCAGTCGCTGCGGTTCCTCGAGCTGGTGGTCAATCGCGGCTTGTCGATCCTGGTCTTCCTGCGCCTGACCGGGTTGCTGATACCGGGCTTCGTCGCGGTGATCCTGCCGATCACGACCTATGTCGTGGTCCAGTTCGTCTATCAGCGCCTCGACAGCGACCGCGAGCTGGTGGTGATGCGCGGCGCCGGGCTCTCGCCCTGGGCTCTGGCGCGGCCGGCGCTCGGGGTCGCCCTGCTGGCGGGCGTGGCGTGCTTCGTGCTCAATGTCTGGATCGTGCCGGCCTCCTCGGCCTCGTTCCGCGAGCAGCAATTCCGCATCCGCAACCGCATCGCCGCCTTCCTGCTGCAGGAGGGGGTGTTCAACACGCTCTCCGACAGCATGACCGTCTATGTCCGCACCCGTGACAAGGACGGAACGCTGCACGGCATCCTGATCGACGACGCGCGGGACAAGGAGCGCCGGGCCACCATCCTCGCGCGCACCGGGCGGCTGATCTCGGCGGGCGAGGCGCCGAGCGCGCTGCTGTTCGATGGCTCGCGCGAGGAGATCGACCGCCGGACCGGCCGGCTGGACGTGCTCACCTTCGCGCAGAATACCGTTGGGCTCAGCGATACCGGTCGCAAGGAGGCACAGCGCTATCGGGACGCCACCGAGATGTCGCTCGCTGAATTGCTGTATCCGGATCCGTCGGTGATCTCGGCGCGCGACATTCCCAAATTTCAGGCCGAGGCGCACAAGCGGCTGGCCAGCCCGTTCACCACGGTCACTTTCGCCCTGGTCGGGCTCGTCGCGGTGCTGAGCGGCGCGTTCCGGCGCCATGGCGGGCTGCTGCGCCCGGCGGTGGCGGTGCTGATCGTGGTGGCGCTGCTGGCCGCGCAGCTCCTGGTCGGCAACCTCGCCGCTCGCATCGCCGCGCTGACGCCGCTGATCTGGGCCGAGGCGATCGCCCCTGGCGTGGCGGCCGCGTGGATGCTGCTCGGCCCGAGCTGGCCGCGGCGGCGCGCGCCGGCGATGGCGGGTTGAGCCGATGGGGCTCGCCATCACCCTCTCCCGCTACATCGTGCGCCAGTTCAGCGCCGCGGTGCTGGCGATGCTGAGCGCGCTCACCCTGCTGGTGGCGTTGTTCGATTTCATCGAGCTGCTGCGCCGCGCCGCCACCCGCCCGGCGGTGGGGTTCAGCCTGGTCAGCCAGATCGCCGCGCTGCGCCTGCCATGGGAGGCGATGCAGATCCTCCCCTTCGCCGTGCTGCTGGGCGGCATCGTCGCCTTCTGGCGGCTGACGCGGTCCTCGGAACTGATCGTCGCGCGGGCCTCGGGGCTCTCGGCGTGGCAGTTCCTCGCCGCGCCGATCGCCTGCGCGGTGGCGTTCGGGGCCTTCGCCACCGGCGCGCTCAGCCCGCTCTCCGCGGTGCTCTATGCCCGCGCCGAGCGGCTCGACAGCCTCTATCTGCAGTCCGGCGGCGGACCGCTGTCCCTCGCCGGCGGCCAGTTGTGGCTGCGCCAGGTCGACCGCGCCCTGGCCCCGGAGGGGGTGGCGATCCTGCACGCCCTCGAGGTGACGGTGCGGCGGCGGACGCTGACGGCGCGCAGCGTGAGCATCTTCCGCCTCGGCCCCGACGACGCGCTGCTCCAGCGCGTCGAGGCGACCTCGGCCCGGCTGGCGCCCGGCGCCTGGGTGCTCGAGGGCGCCCGGGTGCTGCTGCCGGGCCGTCTGCCGGACCCGCCGCGCCGGATCGAGCTGGCGACCGATCTGACCGTCGGCCGCGTCGAGGAGAGCTTCGCCTCGCCCGATACGCTCTCCTTCTGGCGCCTGCCGGGGTTCATCGCCCTGCTCGACCGCTCCGGCTTCTCGGCGCTGCGCCATCGGCTGCGCTATCAGACCCTGCTGGCGCTGCCGGTGCTGACGGCGGCCATGGCGCTGGTGGCCGCCGGCTTCTCGATGCGCCCGGCGCGGCGTGGCGGCGTGGCGCGGATGATCGCCGGCGGCGTCGCCGCGGGGTTCGCATTGTTCATGGTCTCCAAGATCGCCGAGGAGTTCGGCGACAGCGGCGCGCTGCCGGTGGTTCTGGCCGCGTGGGCGCCGGCGCTCGCGGGTCTGCTGCTGGCGATCAGCCTGCTGCTCCACCTGGAAGATGGCTGAGATGACGCGCGCCTGGCGGATCGGCCTGGCCGCGCTGCTCGTTGCCCTGATCGGGCTCGCCGGGCCGGCGCTGGCGCAGGGCCCGCGCGTCGGCGCCGGCGCGCGCCAGCAGCCGCTCAGCAAGACCCAGCCAGTGACCTTCACCGCCGATAGCGTGACCTACGATCGCGAACGGGCGCAGATCATCGCCACCGGCCATGTCGAGGCGTGGCAGAACGACCACGTGCTGCGCGCCGATCGCGTCGTGTTCGACCGGAACACCGATGTCGCCACCGCGATCGGCCATGTGGTGCTGCTCGAACCGGACGGCGAGGTGCTGTTCGCCGAGCGCGCCGAGCTGACCCAGGGCATGCGCGAGGCGGTGCTGCACGGCATGCGCGCGCTGCTGACCCAGAACGGGCGCATCGCCGCCGAGGGCGCGCGGCGCACCGACGGGCTGGCCAACGAATTATCGCGGGTGATGTATTCCGCCTGCAATCTCTGCAAGGACGATCCCACGGCGCCGCCCCTGTGGCAGGTCCACGCCTCCTCGGCGGTGCAGAACATCCCTGCCCAGCGCATGGAATTCGAAGACGCGACGATGGAGATTTTCGGCGTGCCGCTGCTTTACATGCCCTATCTCTCGGCGCCGGACCCATCGGTGCGAAGGGCCAGCGGCTTCATGATCCCCGATTTCGGCACCACCACCTTCCTCGGGCAGTTCCTGCAGGTTCCGTACTACTGGGTGATCGACAAATCCTCCGACCTCACCATCACCGGCCTCATCGATACGATGCAGGGGCCGGAACTCGATCTGCTCTACCGCCGCGTCTTCAACAACGGCTCGATCAAGATGGAGACCGCCGCCGCCTACGACGAGGGGGCGATGCAGGGGCTGATGTTCGGCACCGGCAACTTCGCCTACGACGACACGTGGCGCTACGGCTTCAATGTCAATGTCGCCTCGTCGATCAATTACCTGCGCGATTTCCGCCTGCCCGAATATGGCCAGGACGTGCTGACCTCGAATCTGTTCACCGAGGGGTTCGGCCAGGGCTCCTACGCGCGGCTGGAGACAATCTACTACCAGGGATTGCTGCAGCAGATCTCCTCGCAACAGATGCCGCTGGTGTTGCCGCGCTACACCTACAACTATGTCGGCAAACCCGATGCCATCGGCGGTATCACGTCCGTCACGTTCAACAGCTTCAACGTGCTGCGGCCGGCCGGCGCGAGCGACCAGCAGGCGCAAACCCAGTTGCATTACGAGCTCCCGTACACCGGCCGTTACGGTGACCAATGGACGCTGATCGGCGATCTCGCCGCCGTCGGCTACAATGCCTATGGCCTGGACCTCATTCCGACCTACAGCACGACCGGCCAGGCCCAGGGCGCCTTTGCCATGCCGACCGTTGCGGTGCGACTGGACTGGCCGTTCGTGCGCCATGACGGCACCAGCAGCATCATCGTCGAGCCGATCGCGCAGGCGCTGTTGCGGCCCTATGTCGGCGCCAACACCTACGCCCGCGCCCCCAACGAGGACGCGCTGGACCCGTTCTTCACCGACATGAACCTGTTCTCGCTGAACCGATTTCCCGGCCTCGACCGGCTCGGCGGCGGGCCGCGCGCCGATGTCGGCCTGCATCTGGAATGGATCCGTGACGGCAAGCTGGTGGACGCGCTGGTTGGCCAATCCTATCGCCTGACCCCGGAGAACGGCCTGTGGCCCGCGGGATCGGGCCTCGCCGGCACGACGTCCGATATCGTCGGCCATGTCCGCGTGGTGCCGAGCGACTGGTTCGACATCGCCGACCGCTTCCGCCTCGATCACCGGAACGGCGACGTCGCCTTCGACGATCTCATCGCCGGCTTCGGGCCGACGAACTTTCGGATCAATGCGGGCTACATCTACAGTAATATCGAGCCGTTTTATTTCCTCGACAATCCCCCTGCGGTGCTGCAGCCGGAGCCCTACTTCCTGCCACGCAACGAAATCACCCTCGGCTTCGACTCCAAGCATGGGCCCTTCAAACTCGGCATGTTCGCGGCTCAGAACCTGCAGACCGGGCAGCTCGTCGAGGTCGGTGCCAATGCCTCCTATGAGAACGAGTGCTTCATTCTGGCCTTTACTCTGTTCCAGCTCTACACGTCCTATAACGGCGTCAGCAACATTACGGCGGCGACGTTCAATTTCACCTTCAAGACGCTGGGACAGTTCCGCATTCCGGCGCTCTGACGGCGGCGGCGTGCAAAGAGGGCTTGACGGACGCGGTCCGAGGCGTCACGAGGAGCGCCGGAATCGGTCCTGCCGTGGCGCGGCGCGCGAGGACGAGGAGGACATATGCCGATGAGGCAGCGCCCATTGACGCAACGGGGGCGACACGGGCAGACGGGCTTCGGCAGCGAGGCGCGGAAGATTGCGGTCGCGGCGATGATCCTGGCCGGTGCGCTCTCCGGTGGCGCCGCCGCGCGTCCGGCCCCGGCACCGCCGCCCGCGCCCAGCGGCGATGTCAGCCGGATCGTCGCCATCGTCAATGGCAGCGTCGTCACGGGTGCGGATATCGACAACCGCGCCCGGCTGTTCGCGCTCTCGACCAACCTGCCGATGACGCGCGACGTGCTCGACCGCCTCACCCCGCAGGTGATCCGCCAGCTGATCGACGAACGCCTGCGCCTGCAGGAATCGCAGCGACGCAAGATCGCCGTCACCGACAAGCAGGTCGCCGAGGCGATCGAATCGATCGAAAAAGACAATTCGATGACACCCGGTGCGCTGCGCCAGCGCCTCGAGGGCCAGGGCGTGGCGATGGCCACGCTGATCGACCAGGTGCGCACCCAGATCGCCTGGTCGCGCGTGCTGCGCGAACAGATCGGCAGCGAAGGCCGGCTGACGCCGCAGCGCGTCGATGCGCAGGAGGCGGCGATCAAGGCCCAGACTGGCAAGCCGGAATACCACGTGTCGGAGATTTTCATCCCCTACGATGACCCCTCGCACGAGGACGAGGCCCGCCGCTTTGCCGATACCGTGATCCAGCAGCTCCGCCGCGGCGCTCCGTTCGCCGTGGTGGCGGCGCAGTTCAGCCAGAGCCAGACGGCGTTGCAGGGCGGCGATCTCGGCTGGGTGCAGCCCAACCAGGTCGATCCGGAGGTCGCCCGTGTCATCGCCGAAATGCCCGCGGGGGCCGTCAGCAACCCGATCCATGTCGCCGGCGGCTTCGCCATCGTGTCGCTGCGCGAGAAGCGCATCATCGGCAACGATCCGGCGACTCTGATCAAGCTCGCCTCCATCTCCCTGCCCTTCGACGCCGCGCTCGATCCGGCGCACCCCACCGACCAGCAGATGAAGCAGCTCGACCACGCGAAGAAGCTGCAGGCGAGCGTGCATGGCTGCGACCAGTTGCAGGCGCTGGCCGGCGGTTCGACGAACCCGCCGCAGATCATCCGCCTGGAGAACGTCAATCCGCCGAAACTGCGCGACATGCTGGCCAACCTGCCGGACGGCAAGGCGAGCGAGCCGCTGGTCGCGCCGACCGGCATCACCGTGGTGATGCCCTGCGCGCGCGAAACGAAGAACCTCGGCATGCCGTCGAAAGCGGAAATCGCCAACCAGCTCGTCAGCCAGCGCATCGAGCTGGCCTCGCGGCAATTGCTGCGCGACCTGCATCGCCGCGCGGCGATCGAGATCCGCAACCCCGGGGTGTGAGCCTCCCCGATCTGCCGCCGCTGCGCGAGGTCATCGCCCGGCATCAGCTGGATGCACGCAAATCCCTCGGGCAGCACTTCCTGCTGGACGGGAATCTCACCGCCCGCATCGTCCGCACCGCCGGCGACCTCGCCG
>JAJZFF010000101.1 GCA_021805485.1 Pseudomonadota bacterium | reverse complement strand
TGTCCGGAACGGCATCCGCGCGGATGCCGATACTGGTCATGGTGGATAGCATCGGCCGGCGGTTCCCGCGTTGACCCATGTCAAGGGCGGTCGCGCGCCGGGGCCGTCCGGCGGCGCTGCGCCCCCCTGTCATAGGGAGGGGGAGTATGCTAGAGATGCCGGATGACCCATACCGTTCGTGAAAAGCGGAAGCTGCTGGCGCGCGTCCGCCGGATCCGGGGCCAGGTCGAGGCCATCGAGCGGGCGCTCGAGGCGGAGGCCGGCTGCGAGACCGTCATGCAGCAGATCGCCGGGGTCCGCGGGGCGATCGCGGGGCTGATGGCGGAGGTCGTCGAGGATCACGTCCGTTCGCACCTCGTGGACGCGGACACCCATCCCGACGCGCAGGACAACGACGCGACCGAGCAGCTCCTGGCCGTGATCCGCGCCTATCTGAAGTGAGGCAAGACATGTCTGATCAAACGACCTTCGCAGGGCACGACCATATTTTCCTGCGCGCCGACCATGAGCGCAGCGAACGCCGCACCTGGTGGGTGATCTGGATCTGCACGGCGATGATGATTCTGGAGATCGTCGGCGGATCGCTCTACGGATCCATCGCGCTCGTGGCGGATGGCCTGCACATGAGCACGCATGCCGGCGCCCTGCTGCTCGCCGCCCTCGCCTATCGCTACGCGCGCAAGCACGCGGGCGATCCGCGCTTCAGCTTCGGCACGGGGAAGTTCGGCGACCTGGCGGGGTTCACCAGCGCCATCGTCCTGGCGATGATCGCGCTCCTGATCGGCTATGAGGCGATCAGGCGTTTCTTCGCGCCGGTGCCGATCGATTTTGCCGAGGCCCTGCCGATCGCGGGGCTCGGGCTCGTGGTCAACGTGGTCAGCGCGCTCATTCTCGCCGGCGGGCATGACCATGGCCACAGCCACGGCCATGCCCACGGACACGGGCATGGGCACAGGCACGGGCACGGGCACGGGCACGGGCATCATCACGGACACGACGGGGATGACCACCACCATGAAGACGAGACGCACCTCGTGACGATCGGCGGTGCCGCCATGCGCCTCGGCATTTTCGAGGATGGCGTGCCGCCGCGGTTCCGCCTGGCGGCGGAGGATGGCGATCTGCCGACGGCGGCGGCGGTGACGATCGAGACGATCCGCGCCGGCGGCCGGCGCCAGGCCTTCACGATGACGGCGGCCGACGGCTATCTGGAATCGCACGAGGAAATTCCCGAGCCGCATGAATTCACCGCGGTCGTTGCCATCGGCGATGCCAGCGGCGCCGTGAACTTCGTCGAGCACGAGCACGCCCATGAAACCACCGGGCGCGACAACAACATGCGCGCGGCGGTGATCCACGTCGCCACCGATGCGGCGGTGTCGATCCTGGTGATCGTCGGCCTTCTGCTGGCGCGCGCCTTCGGCTGGCGATGGATGGACCCGGCGGTTGGCATCGTCGGCGCGCTGGTCATCGCGAGCTGGGCGTTCGGCCTGATCCGCGACACCGGCGCGATCCTGCTGGACATGACCCCCGACCGCCGCCTCGCGCAGCGGCTGCGCGAGACGATCGAGGCGGATGGCGACGAACTGGCGGACCTGCATCTCTGGCGGCTCGGCCCGGGGCATCTGGGGGCCATCCTGTCGGTGCGGACGGCGAGCGGGCTGGGCGCTGCCGACTACCAGCGGAAGCTCGCCCGCTTCAGATCGCTTTCGCACCTGACCGTCGAGGTCCATGCGCGATCGGCGTGACGGGACGGACGCGAGGGCGCGGCGCGCCGGCTCACCGATCGGACGCCAGGGCTCCGAGGATGCGGCAGCGGGCGATGCTGCGCGAGGAGCAGGCATCGACCATCGATGCCAGTTCGCGGCGCAGGGCGGTGAGATCGGCGATCTTGCGATCGATCTCGTCGAGATGGTCGCGGGCGATCGCGTCGACATCCTCGCATGAGCGGTCGCGCTGATCCGCCAGAGCGAGCAGCGTGCCGATACGGTCGATCGGGAAGCCGAGGGCGCGCGCGCGCCGGATGAAGCGGAGACGCCCGGCATCGGTCTCGCGATAGCGGCGGTAGTTTCCCGCCGTGCGGGCCGGCGGCGCCAGCAGGCCGATCCGCTCGTAGTAGCGGATCGTCTCGATCCTGACGCCTGTCTTGCGGGAGAGTTCGCCGATTCCGAGCAAATCGCACCTCCTTGACCCTGTAGCGGCTACAGGGTCGAGATTGGCGCGGCGATCCCCGTTGTCGAGGCTTTTGTGATCATGGACGATGCCCCTGCCACCATCGAGCCAACGCTTCAGGACCATTGCTGCGCCGCGGCCGGCCCGACAGCCGGCACGAGCCCGGCGCCGGCGCTGCGCGCGGAGAGGGCGGCGCTGATCGGGCGCGCCTTCCGGCTGGAATATGCAACGCTTGGCTGGATGGCGATCGAGGCGACGGTGGCCATCCTGGCGGGGCTCCGGGCGCGCAGCGTGGCGCTGGGCGCCTTCGGGATCGACAGCGTGATCGAGATCGCCTCCGCGCTGGTGCTGATCTGGCGCCTGAACGTGGAGCTGCGCCGCGGCGAGGCGTTCGGCGAGCAGGCGGAACGCCTCGCGGGCCGGCTCGCCGGCGGGCTGCTGTTCGCCCTTGCCGCCTCTGTCGTCATCATGGCGGCGTTCAGGCTGGCGGCGCGGGCCGGCGCTTCGTTCTCCTGGCCCGGCCTCGCGGTGACGCTCGCGGCGATGCCGGTGATGTATCTGCTCGCGCGGCGCAAGATCGCCGTCGCCGATGCGCTCGGCAGCCGCGCGATGCGGGCCGATGCGATGGAGAGCATAACCTGCTTCTATCTCTCGCTGGTCGTCGTGATCGGCCTGGCGGTTCAGGCGGTCACCGGCGCCTGGTGGGTGGACGCCGCGACATCACTTGGTGTTGTCTGGTTCCTGGTCAGGGAAGGCCGCGAAGCCTGGACCGGCACCTGCTGTTGCTGACCCGGCATCCGGCCGGTTCGGAGGAGTTATCCATGCCGCACGATCATCATGCTCATGACGCCCATGCCGGCCATGACCATCACGGCCATTCCCACGGCCCCGGGCACAGCCATGCGCCAGCGGATTTCGGGGCGGCATTCGCGATCGGGGCGATCCTGAATTCCGCGTTCGTCGTCGGCGAGGTGATCGCCGGCATCGCGGCGCATTCGATGGCGCTGGTCGCCGATGCCGGCCACAATCTCGGCGACGTGCTGGGCCTGCTCGTGGCCTGGGTGGCGGCGGTTCTGGCGAAGCGGTCCCCTTCCCGGCGCTATACCTATGGCCTCGGGCGCGGCACCATTCTCGCCGCGCTGATGAATGCGACGATCCTGCTCATCTCCATCGGCGCCATCGCCGTCGAGGCCATCCGTCGGCTGTTCGAGCCCGCCCCGGTCGGCACGGTGACGATCATGATCGTCGCGGCGATCGGCATCGTCGTCAACGGCGTCACCGCCTGGCTGTTCGCCGCGGGGCGCGGGTCCGACATCAATATCCGCGCCGCGTTCCAGCACATGGCCTATGACGCGCTCGTCTCGCTCGGCGTCGTCGTGGCCGGCGCCGTGATCCTGCTGACCGGATGGGAGCGCATCGATCCGCTGGCGAGCCTCGCCATCGCCGGCGTCATCCTGGCCGGCACCTGGGGGCTGCTCAGGGATTCGGTCGCCCTTGCCATGGACCGCGTGCCGGACGGCATCGATATCGCCGCGCTGCGCGATTTCGTCCTGGACTGGCCGGAAGTATCGGCGGTGCATGATCTGCATGTGTGGCCGACGAGCACCACGGACAGCGCCATGACCCTGCATGTCGTGACGCCCGGCGGCCACCCCGGGGATGATTTCACCGGCCGCCTCGCGGAGGCGATACGGCTGAATTTCGGGATCGGCCACCTCACCCTGCAGATCGAGACCGATGCCGCGCTGTGCGCGACGGACTGTTCGCGGCATCATCTCCCCGCGGCGCGGTCCTGAAGTTCCGACCCGGTTCCGGCGTCAGACCGCGATCCCGCGATAGCGGAACTCGGTCATCATGCCGGTCGCCATGTGGTAGAGGTTATGGCAGTGGAAGGCCCAGCGGCCGGGATTGTCCGCATCGAAGGCGATCCGCACGCGGCCGTGCCGGGGGGTGACCAGAACCGTATCCCGGACCGCGCCGTTCACCGTCTTGCCGTTGATGCCGATGACCTGGAAGGCATGCCCGTGAAGATGCATGGGATGCGCCATGGAAGAGCGATTGACCAGCTCGATTTCCACGCGCTGCCCGGCTTCGAGCATGAGCGGCGTGACATGCGGCCAGTAGTCGCCGTTCAGCGCCCAGCGATAGGGTTTCATCGATCCGGACAGGTCGATGCGGTGCACGAGGTCGGGTTTGCGCGGCCTCAGCGGCTGGGCCGCGGCGAGACGCATTTCCAGCGCATTGTCGAGCGGCGGCGTCCTGTCGTGCCCGGTTTCGGCGATCGTGGGGATGCGCGCACCCGGCGTTGCCAGGACGATGCCCGTGCGGCGACGCGAGGCTTCGAGACGCGCGAGGATGGGAAAGGCGCCGGAGGGCGGCAGGTCGACGAGGATGTCCATCCGCTGGGCGATGGCGAGCGGAAAGCGGGCGCCGGCAACCGGATGAACCGGATGACCGTCGACGGCGACGATCCTGCCTTTGAGGGTCCCGAGATCGATCCAGAACTGGCTGGAGGACGAGCCGTTGATGATGCGCAGGCGCACGCGCCCGCCGCGCCCGACGCGCACCACCTCGGGATCGGCGAGCGTGCGGTCGTTGGCGAGGAAGGCGTCGTAGTCGATATCGTTCACATCCATGGTCATGCCGCCCATGGAGTGCCCCTGCCCCATGTCGCCCGAGGACATCGACGCCATGCCGCCGGAGGCCATGCCATGCATGTTCATGGCCGGCGCCGCGACATTCTCGGTATGGCGGGCCATATCGTGGACGGCGGAATGCTTCGCCCCCGTCAGGCCGGCCAGAAGGTCGTCCGGCGTCCTGAAGCTGAAATCGTGCAGCATCAGCACGATGTCCTGCCGGTCCTCGCGCATCTCGGCGGCGGTGCGGACGATCAGCGGCGCCGTCATCAGGCTCTGCTCCTGCAGGCCGTCATGCGAATGCATCCAGTAGGTGCCGGGGATCGGCGCGTAGTCGTAGCTTCGGGTCGCGCCTGGCGCCAGCGGCGGCGTCTGCGGCCAGGGGAAGCCATCCTGGGTCCAGGGCGGCAGCTGGCCGTGCCAGTGGATGATCGTGTGCTCGTCGAGCGTGTTGGTCAGATCGACGCGGAAGCGCTCTCCCGGTGCGAGGAACAGCCCGGCTTGCCCGCTATCGGCGGTGAGACGGAAGACCCGGGCCGCGCGGCCGTTCACCTCGAGGGTGCGGGTGCCGGCCAGCAGGCGATGCCCGCCCGCGGCCGCGGCAGGGGCCTGACCGGCCTGCGCGGAAACCCATGGAACGGCACCGGCGGAACCGGCGGCGGCAAGAAGAAGGCGACGTGTCAGGCGGGAGGACATTGGCGATATTCCTGGCTGGGATCGGCGTTCGGTGGCGGGAGCGATATGGGGCCTTCCATCGTGGGAAGGTCAACGCGAAATTTGCTCGGGCAGATGGTGCGTGTGAAGGGCGCCGGATTTCGGATTTCCCATATTTAACGTATCTGTTTCGTAACAGTTGTTGCGATATGTTGCGGCCAGCGGACCGGGGCACGACATGCGGGAGGCCGGCCGGGCGGTGTCGCGGTTCCGGATTGACCGGATCGGCCGGAGCGTGCGTGGCGACACGATCGACGCCATGTGGGCAACAGAAAATTCATCGTCACGAGCCGCGTCGGGCGTGAATATTAAAAATGCATATAACAACATGTATTTATTTACACTTGAAACATTATTTCTCACTTTTAAATCCAAATCGTCATAAATACATTGGAGCAGATGTGCGTTTATATTGGAATAGAATCATTCTTTCATTTCGGCTTCTCACCGCAACTGGAATGTTGCAGGCTTTTCGCCTGGCGCCTCGCCTTGTTCTGACGTGGCGTGGTGAGGCCTGGGCGGCGCAGGTCCCGGTTGAGCCAGGATCAGGATTGCCCCTCGCCCGCCACTCGTCGCGGGATGCTGGACGCGGAGCGCTCGCCACCGTTCGGGGCCAGTGCGCGAGGGGGGCCTGATGACCCGGCCGGCGCTGTTTTCCGGCCAGACGGATGTATCCGTCCCGATGCCGGGTCTGGCTGAAATTCCCGACGGATATGCCGACATCCGAACACGGCCGGCAAAGTCGGATCGGATGGAAGGACTGACGGGATTGCGCGCCCTTGCGGCGCTATGGGTTGTCGGATTTCATTACAGTTTCGGCGCGTTCGCATACCTCTATCCGGCGGGTTCGCTGCGGGTGATCCGACTCGGCTATCTCGGCGTCGATCTGTTTTTCACACTGAGCGGGTTCGTGATCTGGCATGTCCATGCGGCCGATTTCCATCAGCCGACGGTGCCGGCATTCCGGCGATTCATCGGGCTTCGCCTCGCCCGCCTCTATCCGGTCTATCTTTTCACGATGCTGCTGTTTGTCGTGATTGTCGTCCTGGGGCCTGCGCTGGGCGATCCCTCATTCAATCCGAGGAATTATGAACCAGGCCAGTTTCTGGTCGATCTGTTCATGTTGCAAAGTTGGGGACTAACCGACCATCTCAATTGGAATTATCCGGCATGGTCGGTTAGTGCGGAGATGTTCTGCTATATCCTTTTCCCGTTCCTCGCATTTGGCCTCCGGAAGTTGAACAATGGTCTGGTGATGTCGGCAGCGGTCGCGCTGCCGTTGGCATTGGCGGCATGTTATTCGACGATATTTGGCCACACGATGAATGTGACCCTTGGAGGGCCGGTGCTGCTGCGGGCGGCGGCCGAGTTCACGGAAGGGTGCCTGCTGCGCCGCATCGTCGACGTGGTGCCGGTGCGCCGTATCCGCTGGACCGTGCCGATACTCTTGATGATCGTCGCCACGGAAGCGATGTTCGTGCTCCAGAGCCGCCTTGCCGACTTCATGCCGGTGCTGGTCTTTCCCTTTGTCATCCTTGCCGCGAGTTCGAGGGCAAATGCCATTGGACGCCTCGCTTCCTCGAAGCCGTTCGTCCTTGTTGGGGCCGCGAGCTACTCGCTTTATCTGATGCAGGCGCCCGTGGAAAAAGGCGCGCGCTTTCTCCTGGCCTATGTCGCGCACGGGACAGCGCTCGAATGTGCGGCGGCGGTGTGCGGTTATATTGCAATCCTGGGCATTTCAACCGCGCTCGTTCACCGCTACGTCGAAAACCCCTCCCGCAGAAGCCTGCGGCAACTGGTCGCAGCATAGGGGGACGGCCGGCGGATCGATCACGCCGGCGCCGGCAACGGGGACGATGCGCCCCATGCAACCATCGCGATGAGAATGGACCCGCGTCATGGCAGGGGCCAGAGCGTGTTGCCGGCAGCGCCTTCGCTTGATGCACGGCACGGCGGCACGTTTCGCACCGCAAAAGTGAGCCGGCTTCGCGTTGCTCATATTCAATTCGCATGCATAGAGTTTATTCGTTATTTGGCTATTGTTTGATCATATAGCTCTATAAACGCATATTTTTTGATATTTTTGTCTTGTTGCGCCGCATTCAGCGGCCTAATTTTCATCCATCCGGGCCGGTGCTGACAGCCCTGTCACCAGATCAACCGCTTCGAATGGAGACCGATCATGACTCGAATGAAAGCGCTGTTTTCGGCCCTGGGGGTATTGGCGGGAGCCGGGCTGGCGGGATTGACGACGGCGCATGCCGCGGCCCCGGGCCTGCCCGCGAGTATCGAGAAATCGGGCACCCTGCGCATCTGCAGCGCCGTCAATCTGCCGCCCATGGAATTCATGAATGCGGAGACCAGGCCGGTTGGCCTGGACATCGATCTTGGCGATGCCATCGCGAGCCATCTCGGCGTGAAGCCCGAATGGATCAACATGCCTTTTGCGGGGCTGATCCCTGCCCTGCTCGCCTCGCACTGCGATATCATCATGTCGCAGCTGTTCATCAAGCCGGGACGGCTCAAGGTGATCGACGAAATTCCCTACATGATTTCGCACGAGGCCGTTCTCGTGAAGCGAGGCAAGGGAGCCGTTCCCTCGCTTGAAAGTCTGTCGGGCAAGAAGGTTGCGACGGTCACAGGCACCACGGCCACGGTGCTGCTGAAGGCAGCGAACAAGGAACTTGCAGGCGCGCGGAAGAAGCCGATCGATATCGTGATGTTTCCGGAAAACACGCAGGCCTTGCAGCAGCTTCAATTCGGCCAGGTTGCCGCCTACGGTGTCGCCTACGAAACCGCGCGGTATTACATCCACAAGGCGCCGGGACAATTCGCGCTGGGCGGCCCGCCCTATTACAAGATCGCCACCGGCATCGGCATCCGCAAGAACGAAGCGGCGCTGCACAAGGCGGTCAGTTCGGCACTCGCCGACATGATGAAGAACGGCAGTTATGCCGCCATCTTCCGGAAGTGGAATCTCGGCATCGACATGCTGAAGCCCGGTTGAGCGCGGAGCATCGAGGTGCATTTCGACTGGCCTTATTTCTGGCATCAGCTGCTGGAGCCGAACGGCGCCTTCCTTGAGGGGCTCTGGCTGACGATCATGATCAGCGTCGGGGGGCAGGCGATCGGGCTCGCGATCGGTCTGCCCGCAGCGCTCGCAAGACGGTCGAAGATGGGCGTCCTGCGTTGGCCGGCGCGGGCCTATATCTTCCTGATGCGCGGCACGCCTCTGCTGGTGCAGATCGTCTTCATCTATACCGGACTCGCGGCCGCCGGCATTCTCCGGTTCCATGACATCCATCTCGGCGGACTCACCCTCGCGGGCAATGTGCAGGCCGGCATCCTCGCGCTGGGCCTGAACGAAGGGGCGTACATGGCCGAAATATTCAGGGCCGGCATCGATGCCGTCGATCGCGGCCAGACCGAGGCGGCGAAATCGCTCGGCATGGTTCCCTGGCAGATCCTTCGATATGTCGTGCTGCCCCAGGCGCTGCGTGTGGTTTTGTTGCCGATCGGCAATCAATTCAACATCATGCTG
>JAJZFF010000612.1 GCA_021805485.1 Pseudomonadota bacterium | reverse complement strand
AAGTCTCGGGCCGGCAAGGACAGGCGAACCTGGCCGTTCCCGGATGGGGATGGCTGTTGGGAAACCCGGCGCGGCGGCGATTGTTGTCGCGCCTAAAGGAGACGGGACTGTGGACCGTACGGAGAAGCGAGAGTTCGTCGCCTCCCTCGCCACGGTGTTCGCCGAGACGTCGATGGTCGTGGTCACCCGCAATCAGGGGTTGACCGTGGCGCAGGTGACGGATCTGCGGCGCCGGATGCGAGCGGCGGGGGTGGACTTCAAGGTCGCGAAGAACCGGCTGGCCGCGCTCGCCCTGGATGGGACCCGATTCGAGGGCATCAAGCCGCTGCTGAAGGGGCCGACCGCGCTGGCGTGGTCGACCGATCCGGTGGCGGCGGCGAAGACTGCCGTCGAGTTCGCCAAGACCAACGAGAAGTTCGTCATCATCGGCGGTGCGCTTGGCACCCAGACGCTCAATGCGGATGGGATCAAGGCGCTGGCGGAGTTGCCGTCGCTCGACACATTGCGTGCCGGTTTGGTGGGGATGCTGCAAACCCCCGCGACCCGGATCGCTGGTGTGCTCGCGGCGCCGGCCGGACAGCTCGCGCGGGTCTTCGGGGCCTATGCCACCAAGGACGAGGCGGCCTGACCGATCTGCGTGTGATGTGATGACGACGCCTGGCCTGGGTTGTCCGGCCTTGCGAGGAACCGACCAGAGACCTAGATAGGAAAGACACGAAAATGGCTGATTTGCAGAAGCTGGTGGATGAGCTGTCCACCCTGACCGTGCTTGAGGCGGCCGAGCTGTCCAAGCTGCTCGAAGAGAAGTGGGGCGTTTCCGCCGCCGCGCCGGTGGCGGTTGCCGCCGCGCCGGCCGCCGCGGCTGCCGCGCCGGTTGAGGAGCAGACCGAGTTCACCGTGATCCTCGCCAAGGCTGGCGAGAAGAAGATCAACGTGATCAAGGAGATCCGGACCATCACCGGTCTGGGTCTGAAGGAAGCGAAGGATCTGGTCGAGGGTGCGCCCAAGACCGTGAAGGAAGGCGTGAACAAGGACGAGGCGGAAAAGATCCGCAAGGTTCTGGAAGAGCAGGGCGCGTCTGTCGAAGTCAAGTAGGCCGCAGGGCCGGGGCTGGCGTGAGCCGGGCCTGGCAATGGACGGGATGGGGGCGGAAACCGGGTGGTTTCCGCCCTTCTCGGCGTTTGCGCCGGGTGTGTGTCGGGCCGGGTCGGTCTGGCGCGGAGGGGCGGTTCCGGTGGCGGGGCCGTTGCAGTCGATCGCGCACCCTGTGGTGCGCGTAGCAGAGTGGGGCATTAGGCAGGCATGAACGCGATCACACGGTCTTTCACCGGGCGCAAGCGGATCCGCAAGAGCTTCGGGCGCATTCCCGAAGTGGCACCGATGCCCAATCTGATCGACGTGCAGCGTGCGAGCTACGAGACGTTCCTGCAGATGAACGTCAAGCCCGACAATCGCACCAACACCGGCATCCAGGAAGTGTTTCGCTCGGTGTTTCCGATCGATGATTTCGCCGGGCGCGGGCGGCTGGAGTTCGTCAATTACGAGCTCGAGGAGCCGAAATACGACGTCGATGAGTGCATCGCGCGGGGCATGACGTTCGCCGCGCCGCTGAAGGTGGTGCTGCGGCTGATCGTGTGGGATGTCGATGAGGACAGCGGCGCGCGCTCGATCCGCGGCATCAAGGAGCAGCCGGTCTATATGGGCGACATGCCGCTGATGACCGACAACGGCACCTTCATCGTCAATGGCACCGAGCGTGTGATCGTCAGCCAGATGCATCGCAGCCCTGGCGTGTTTTTCGACCACGACAAGGGCAAGACGCACAGCAGCGGCAAGTATCTGTTCGCCGCGCGGGTGATCCCGTATCGCGGGTCGTGGCTGGATTTCGAATTCGACAGCAAGGACATGGTTTATGTCCGCATCGATCGCAAGCGCAAGCTGCCGGTGACGACGCTGCTCTATGCGCTGGATTCGGTGCCGACCGAGGCGCTGCGGGCGCGCAAGGCGGCGGCGGGCGAGCAGGTGGATCTGGGCGATCTGCGCGGCATGGATGCCGATGAGATTCTGGCGTATTTTTATGGGACGGTGGTGTTCTCGCGCAGCGCGAAGGGCTGGGCGCGGCCGTTCGACCCCGAGGCGTTCCGCGGCATGAAGCTGCTGGAGCCGCTGGTGGATGCGCAGACCGGCGAGGTGGTGGCCGATTCGGAGACCAAGCTGACCGCGCGCACCGTGCGCAAGATCGCCGAGACCACCCGCGAGGTGCTGGTCGGGCGTGCCGATCTGCTTGGCCGCTATATCGCCGCGGACATGGTCAATGAGGAGACCGGCGAGATTTTCGCTGATGCCGGCGAGGAGCTTGCCGAGGCGAAGCTTGCCGCGCTGGAGGAGGCCGGGGTTGACCGGCTGGTGATGCTGGCGGTGGACCAGCAGAACGGGGCGTGGATTCGCAACACGCTGGCGATCGACAAGAACACCAACCGCGACGATGCGCTGGTGGATATCTACCGGGTGATGCGCCCCGGCGAGCCGCCGACGCCCGAGACCGCGGAGACCTTGTTCCGCGGCATGTTCTTCGACTCCGACCGCTATGATCTGTCGGCGGTGGGCCGGGTGAAGATGAACATGCGCCTGGGCATCGAGGTGGATGATTCGATCCGCGTGCTGCGCAAGGAGGACATCCTGCGCACGGTCAAGACGCTGTGCGACCTCAAGGACGGGCGCGGCACCATCGACGACATCGACAATCTGGGCAATCGCCGGGTGCGTTCGGTGGGCGAGCTGATGGAGAATCAGTATCGCGTCGGGCTGTTGCGCATGGAGCGCGCGATCCGCGAGCGGATGGGCAGCGTCGATATCGACACGGTGATGCCGCATGATCTGATCAACGCCAAGCCGGCGGCGGCGGCGGTGCGCGAGTTCTTCGGCTCCAGCCAGCTCAGCCAGTTCATGGACCAGACCAACCCGCTGTCGGAAGTGACGCACAAGCGGCGCTTGTCCGCGCTCGGGCCGGGCGGTCTGACGCGCGAGCGTGCAGGCTTCGAGGTGCGCGACGTGCATCCGACCCATTATGGCCGCATCTGCCCGATCGAGACGCCCGAGGGGCCGAATATCGGGCTGATCAATTCGCTCGCGACCTTCGCCAAGGTGAACAAGTACGGCTTCATCGAGACGCCGTATCGGATGGTGGCCGACGGCGTCGTGCAGGATGGCTGGCGCTATCTGTCGGCGATGGAGGAGGAGCGGCTGACGGTGGCGCAGGCGGACGCGCACACCGATGCGTCCGGGCGCTTCGTCGATGAGCTGGTGTCGGTGCGTCGGCAGGGCGATTTCCGGCTGGTGAAGCCGCAGGAGGTGACGGCGATCGACGTGTCGCCCAAGCAGCTCGTGTCGGTGGCCGCGGCACTGATCCCGTTCCTGGAGAACGATGACGCGAACCGCGCGCTGATGGGCTCGAACATGCAGCGCCAGGCGGTGCCGCTGATCCGCTCGGATGCGCCCCTGGTGGGCACCGGGATGGAAGCCGCGGTGGCGCGCGATTCGGGCGCGACGATCGTGGCGCGGCGCGAGGGCGTGGTGGATCAGATCGATGGCGCGCGCATCGTGGTGCGCGCGACCAGCGAGGATGGCACCACGCACGGCGTGGACATCTACCGGCTGCGCAAATACATGCGTTCCAACCAGTCCACCTGCATCAACCAGCGTCCGCTGGTGCGTGTGGGCGATCGGGTGGCGACCGGCGACATCATCGCCGATGGTCCGTCCACCGATCTGGGCGAGCTGGCGCTGGGGCGCAACGTGCTGTGCGCGTTCATGCCCTGGAACGGCTACAACTTCGAAGACTCGATCCTGATCTCCGAGCGGATCGCGCGCGATGACGTGTTCACCTCGATCCATATCGAGGAGTTCGAGGTGATGGCGCGTGACACCAAGCTCGGCCAGGAGGAGATCACCCGCGACATTCCCAATGTCGGCGAGGAGGCGCTGCGCAATCTCGACGAGGCGGGCATCGTCTATATCGGCGCCGAGGTGAACCCTGGCGACATTCTGGTCGGCAAGGTGACGCCCAAGGGCGAGAGCCCGATGACGCCCGAGGAGAAGCTGCTGCGGGCGATCTTCGGCGAGAAGGCGTCCGACGTGCGCGACACCTCGCTGAAGCTGCCGCCGGGCGTGTCGGGCACGATCGTCGAGGTGCGGGTGTTCAGCCGTCGTGGCGTGGACAAGGACGAGCGCGCCATGGTGATCGAGGCGACCGAGAAGAAGCGTCTCGAAAAGGACCGTGACGACGAGCGCGCGATCCAGGAGCGCAGCTTCTACAACCGGCTGCGCGAGAAGCTGCTCGGCCGTCGCGCGGGTGCGGGCTTCAAGGGTGTGAAGTCCGGCACCGAGATCACCGAGGCGGTGCTGGCCGAGCATTCGCGCGGCAACTGGCGCAACTTCACCGTGCAGGACGACACGGTGATGGCCGAGATCGAGACGCTGAAGCGCGAGTTCGATACGGCGGTGGCGCGGTTGCAGGAGCGCTATGAGAGCAAGGTCGAGAAGCTCCAGCGTGGCGACGAGCTGCCGCCTGGCGTGATGAAGTCGGTCAAGGTGTTCGTCGCGGTGAAGCGCAAGCTCCAGCCGGGCGACAAGATGGCTGGCCGGCACGGCAACAAGGGCGTGGTCAGCCGGGTGACGCCGGTGGAGGACATGCCGTTCCTCGCCGATGGCACGCCGGTCGATCTGGTGCTCAATCCGCTTGGCGTGCCGAGCCGGATGAATGTCGGGCAGATTCTGGAGACGCATCTTGGCTGGGCCTGCGCGAGCCTGGGCAAGCAGGTCGGCGAGCTGGTGGAGACTTATCGTCGCACCGGCGCCGAGCGCGAGGCGCTGATGGCGCGGCTGCGCGACATCTATGGCGACCAGGTGTTCACCCACGAGATCGAGACGCTCACCAACGACGAGCTGATCGAGCTGTGCGAGAATCTGAAGAAGGGCATTCCGATCGCAACCCCGGTGTTCGATGGCGCGCGCATGTCCGACATCGAGGGGATGCTGACCAAGGCGGGGCTGGACACGTCGGGCCAGGTGGTTCTGGTCGATGGTCGCACCGGCGAGCCGTTCGAGCGCAAGGTGACGGTGGGCTACATCTACATGCTCAAGCTGCATCACCTGGTGGATGACAAGATCCATGCGCGCTCGATCGGGCCGTATTCGCTGGTGACCCAGCAGCCGCTGGGTGGCAAGGCGCAGTTCGGTGGCCAGCGCTTTGGTGAGATGGAGGTCTGGGCGCTGGAAGCCTATGGCGCCGCCTACACCTTGCAGGAGATGCTGACGGTGAAGTCCGACGACGTGTCGGGCCGCACCAAGGTCTATGAGGCGATCGTGCGCGAGCAGGACAACTTCGAGGCCGGCATTCCCGAAAGCTTCAACGTGCTGGTCAAGGAGCTGAAATCTCTTGGGCTGAACGTCGATCTGGACAGCCGCGCCACGTGATCGGGGCGGGTCTGGTTTTGCGCGAGACTATTTTCCACGCACACGCGATGGCCGGGTCGCTCCCGGTCATCGACAGGGGTGACGCATGAACGAGCTGATGAAGATTCTGGGCCAGGCCGGTCAGGCCATGACCTTCGACCAGATCAAGATCCAGATCGCCGCTCCGGAGCAGATCCGCTCCTGGTCGTATGGCGAGATCAAGAAGCCCGAGACGATCAACTACCGCACCTTCAAGCCGGAGCGTGACGGGCTGTTCTGTGCCCGCATCTTCGGGCCGATCAAGGATTATGAGTGCCTGTGCGGCAAGTACAAGCGGATGAAGTTCCGCGGCATCATCTGCGAGAAGTGCGGCGTGGAAGTGACGCTGGCCAAGGTGCGGCGCGAGCGGATGGGCCATATCGAGCTGGCCTCGCCGGTCGCGCACATCTGGTTCCTGAAGTCGTTGCCCAGCCGGATCGGGCTGATGGTCGATCTGACGCTCAAGGAGCTGGAGAAGATCCTGTATTTCGAGAGCTACGTGGTGCTCGAACCGGGTCTGACCGACATGAAGCTGCATCAGCTTCTCAACGAGGACCAGCTGATCGCCAAGCAGGACGAGTTCGGCGAGGACGCGTTCCGGGTCGGCATCGGTGCCGAGGCGATCAAGGGGATTCTGCAGGGGATCGATCCGGGCGCCGAAAAGACGCAACTGCGCGCCGACCTCAAGGAGACCACCTCGGAGGCGAAGCGCAAGAAGCTGGTGAAGCGGCTGAAGCTGATCGAGGCGTTCTCCGACAGCGGCGCGCGGCCGGAATGGATGATCCTGGACGTGATCCCGGTGATCCCGCCCGAGCTGCGTCCGCTGGTGCCGCTCGATGGCGGCCGGTTCGCGACCTCGGACCTCAATGACCTGTATCGGCGGGTGATCAACCGCAACAACCGGTTGAAGCGGCTGATCGAGCTGCGCGCGCCCGACATCATCGTGCGCAACGAGAAGCGCATGTTGCAGGAGAGCGTGGACGCGCTGTTCGACAATGGCCGTCGCGGCCGCGCCATCACCGGGGCGAACAAGCGCCCGCTGAAGTCGCTGTCGGACATGCTGAAGGGCAAGCAGGGCCGCTTCCGGCAGAACCTGCTGGGCAAGCGCGTCGATTATTCCGGCCGCTCGGTGATCGTGGTGGGTCCGGAGCTGAAGCTGCACCAGTGCGGGCTGCCCAAGAAGATGGCGCTCGAACTGTTCAAGCCGTTCATCTACGCCAAGCTTGAGAAGTACGGCCACGCCACCACCATCAAGGCGGCGAAGCGGATGGTGGAAAAGGAGCGTCCCGAGGTGTGGGACATCCTCGAAGAGGTGATCCGCGAGCATCCGGTGATGCTGAACCGCGCGCCGACGCTGCATCGGCTTGGCATCCAGGCGTTCGAGCCGGTGCTGATCGAGGGCAAGGCGATCCAGCTGCATCCGCTGGTCTGCACCGCCTTCAACGCGGATTTCGACGGCGACCAGATGGCGGTGCATGTGCCGCTCAGCCTGGAGGCGCAGCTCGAAGCGCGCGTGCTGATGATGTCCACCAACAACATCCTCAGCCCGGCGAACGGCAAGCCGATCATCGTGCCGAGCCAGGACATCGTGCTGGGCATCTATTATCTGTCGCTGGAGACGCCCGAGTTCCGCGCCGCCGAGGACAATGCGTCGCCGGCGTTCGGCACCATCGGCGAGATCGAGCATGCGCTCGATGCCGGCGCGATCAAGCTGCACGACAAAATCCGCGCGCGGTTCCAGTCGGTCGATGCGAACGGCAACCCGATCCGCATGACCGCGGTGACCACCGCGGGGCGGATGCTGATCAACCAGATCCTGCCGGTGCATCCGGCGGTGCCGTTCAGCCTGATCAACCGCCAGCTCACCAAGAAGAACGTGTCGGACGTGATCGATGCGGTCTATCGCCATTGCGGCCAGAAGGAATGCGTGATTTTCGCCGACCGTCTGATGGGGCTTGGCTTCCGCCAGGCGGCGAAGGCGGGCATCTCGTTCGGCAAGAACGACATGATCATCCCCGACGACAAGCCGGAGATGATCCTCAAGACGCAAGGCGAGGTGAAGGAGTTCGAGCAGCAGTACCAGGACGGGCTGATCACCGCCGGCGAGCGCTACAACAAGGTGGTCGATGCCTGGTCGCGCTGCACCGACACGGTGGCGGCGGCGATGATGAAGGAAATCTCGCGCCAGGAGATCGGCAAGCCGACCAACAGCGTGTGGATGATGAGCCATTCGGGCGCGCGCGGGTCGCCGGCGCAGATGCGCCAGCTCGCCGGCATGCGCGGGCTGATGGCCAAGCCCTCGGGCGAGATCATCGAGCAGCCGATCATCGCCAACTTCAAGGAAGGCCTGTCGGTTCTCGAATATTTCAACTCGACGCACGGCGCCCGCAAGGGCCTGGCCGACACCGCGCTGAAGACCGCGAACTCCGGCTACCTCACCCGCCGGCTGGTGGATGTGGCGCAGGACTGCATCATCGTGGAGGAGGATTGCGGCACCGAGCGCGGGCTGACGGTGTCGGCGGTGATGGATGGCGGCGAGGTTGTGGCCCCGCTGTCGGAGCGCACGCTGGGCCGCACCGCGGCCGAGGACGTGATCGATCCGGCGACCGGGGTGATCATCGCGCCGCGCAACGTGCTGATCGAGGAGGAGCAGGCCGAGGCGATCGACCGGGCCGGCGTCGAGACGGTGAAAATCCGTTCGGTGCTGACCTGCGAGGCCGCGGTGGGTGTGTGCGGGCTGTGCTATGGGCGCGATCTGGCGCGTGGCACGCCGGTCAATATCGGCGAGGCGGTGGGCGTGATCGCCGCGCAGTCGATCGGCGAGCCGGGCACGCAGCTGACCATGCGCACCTTCCATATCGGCGGTGCCGCGCAGCGTGGCGCGGAGGTGTCGGCGATCGAGGCGAGCCATGACAGCACGGTGTCGGTGAAGAACCGCTTCGTGGTGCAGAACTCGATGGGCGTGCCGGTGGTGATGTCGCGCAACTGCGAGATCGTGCTGGCCGATGAGCGTGGCCGCGAGCGGGCGCGCTTCCGGGTGCCCTATGGCGCGCGCCTGCTGGTCGATGAGGGCCAGGCGGTGACGCGCAACGAGAAGCTGGCGGAGTGGGACCCCTACACCCTGCCGATTCTGACCGAGCGCGCCGGGCGGGTCGAGTATCTCGATCTGATCGAGGGCGTGACGCTGGTGGAGCGGGTCGATGAGGTGACCGGTCTGACCTCCAAGGTGGTGGTCGATTACAAGCAGTCATCCAAGGGTGTCGATCTGCGGCCGCGCCTGCAGCTCAAGGACGAGAAGGGCGAGGTGCTGAAGCTGCCGAACGGCACCGATGCGCGCTACTTCCTGTCGCCGGACTCGATTCTGTCGGTGGATAACGGCGCCGAGGTGGCGGCCGGTGACGTGATGGCGCGCATCCCCCGCGAGGGTTCCAAGACGCGCGACATCACCGGCGGTCTGCCGCGGGTGGCCGAATTGTTCGAGGCGCGCCGGCCGAAGGACCATGCGGTGATCGCCGAGACCGACGGGCGGGTGGAGTTCGGCAAGGACTACAAGGCCAAGCGCCGCATCGTGGTGAAGAACGACGAGACCGGCGAGGAAA
>JAJZFF010000106.1 GCA_021805485.1 Pseudomonadota bacterium | reverse complement strand
GAACTCGGGCAGGTGGTGCATGTGACGCGCACCGAGGGCTCGCGTGTGCTCTACCGGCGCGACGGCCATTTCGCCGACATGGTCACCGCCGAGCTGGACGGGAAGTTCGAGGCGCCGATCTATGCGATGTTCGCGGTGGACAAGCTGATCAACCAGCATGACTGGGGAAAGCTGCCGAAACCGACGATCAGCTTCCGCGGCCAGCCGGCGAGCGAGGCGCACCCGACCCTGCTCTGGGATGGCGAATGGGAGATCACCTATGTCACGTTCCGCGACATGGGGGCGGCGTTCCTCGTCGCGCTGCTCGGCATCTATGTTCTGGTGGTGGCACAGTTCCGCAGCTTCAAGGTGCCGCTGCTGGTGCTCACCCCGGTGCCGCTGACGCTGATCGGCATCATGCCCGGGCACTGGCTGCTGCACGCGCAGTTCACCGCGACCTCGATGATCGGCTTCATCGCGCTGGCCGGCATCATCGTGCGCAACTCGATCCTGCTGGTGGACTTCATCCGCCACGGCGCGCGGCCGGGGCTGACGCTGCGCGAGGTGCTGCTGGAGGCCGGCGCCATCCGCTTCCGGCCGATCCTGCTGACCGCGCTCGCGGCGATGATCGGCGCATCGACGATCCTGCTCGACCCGATCTTCCAGGGCCTGGCGATCTCGCTGCTGTTCGGCCTCGCCTCGTCCACCCTGCTGACGGTGCTGGTGATCCCCGCGATCTACGTCGTGCTGCGCGACCCGGACCGGATCGTTTCCTGACCCGGCCCTGAACCCGCCGCCCGGCACGCGCGGCTGCGTGCCGGGCGCATTCCTGCTCCGAGCAAAATGCGAATCGGGATTTCTTGCCGATTATTTATGATGCTTGAAACGCATGAGATGATGTTTCAAACATGATTTCTTCCGGTCAGTTGAAGGCGGCGCGCGCCCTGCTCGGCATCGACCAGCGGGATCTGGCGGAATTGTCCGGCCTGTCGCTGCCGACCATCCAGCGGATGGAGGCGAGCGAGGGGGTGATCCGCGGCAATGTCGACTCGCTGATGAAGCTGCTGGACGCGCTGGACCGGGCGGGGATCATCGTGATCCGGCCCGGCGATGTGTCGGAGGCAACCGGCGGGCGCGGCGTGCGCCTCAAGAGCGGGACGTGACGGCGGCGCTGCTGCTCTGCGCCCTGGCCTGGCTCGCGCTTGGCGCGGCCGGCGCCGCGCTGTCGCGCCGCAATTCCGGGCGCATCGTGGTCTATGGCGGATCGCTCGGCGTTTCCCTGGTCGCGCTTGGACTGGCCTTCGCATCGCTGGGCGGCCGGGTGCCGGGCATCACCCTGCCGCTCGGCCTGCCGGGGATCGGCATGCGCTTCGCCGTCGATCCGCTGTCGGCCGCGTTCCTCGTGCTGGTCGATCTCGGCGGTGCCGCCGCCAGTCTCTACGCGCTCGGCTACGGGCGGCACGAGGCCGAACCCTGGCGCGTGCTGCCCTTCTACCCGGTGTTTCTGGCGGCGATGAACCTCGTGGTGATTGCCGCCGACGCCTACGGGTTCCTGCTGTTCTGGGAGCTGATGTCGCTCGCCTCCTGGGCGCTGGTGATGGCGGACCACAAGCGGGCGGAGACGAGACAGGCGGGGTTCGTCTATCTGCTGATGGCGAGCGCGGGCACGCTGCTGCTGCTGCTCGCCTTCGGCCTGCTTGCGGGACCGCACGGGGCATACGGATTCGCCTCCATCATCGCTTCGCACAGGCCACAGTGGACGGGCGCGGTGGCGATGCTGCTGGCGCTGCTGGGAGCAGGGTCGAAGGCGGGGCTGATGCCGCTGCATGTCTGGCTGCCGCGCGCGCATCCTGCCGCACCCAGCCATGTCTCGGCGCTGATGAGCGGGGTGATGACGAAGGTGGCGGTCTACGCCTTCATCCGCGTCGCCTTCGATCTCGCCGGGCCGGCTGCCTGGTGGTGGGGGCTGGTGGTGCTGGCGGCGGGGGCGGTTTCCGCCGTGCTCGGCGTGCTGCAGGCGCTGCTGGAGGACGATGTGAAGACCGTGCTCGCCTACAGCACGATCGAGAATATCGGGCTGATCTTCGCGGGGCTGGGACTTGCCCTCGCCTTCCGGGCCGACGGTCTGGCGCTTGCCGCAAGCCTCGCGCTCACCGCTGCACTGTTCCACGCCTTCAACCACATGCTGTTCAAGAGCACGCTGTTCTTCGGCGCCGGCGCGATCCAGCACGGCACCGGCACGCGGCGTCTTTCGGAACTTGGCGGGCTGATCCACCGGATGCAGGTCAGCGCGGTGCCGATGCTGGTCGCGGCGATGGCGATCGCGGCGCTGCCGCCGCTGAACGGGTTCGCCTCGGAATGGCTGCTGTTGCAGGCGGTGCTGCTCAGCCCGTCGCTGCCGCAATTCGGGCTCAAGCTCGCGGTGCCGGCGGCCGGCGCGCTGCTGGCGCTGGCGGCGGCCTTTGCCAGCGCCTGCCTCGTCCGGCTTTACGGCATGGCCTATCTCGGCCGGCCGCGCAGCGCGGCCGCCGCCACGGCGCATGAGGCCGACCCGATCTCGCGCGCCGCGATGATCGGGCTCGCTTCGCTCTGCGTGATCTTCGGGCTGATGCCGGCGCTGGTGCTCGGCCACATCGCCCCGGTGGCGCGGGAACTGGCCGGAGTGTCGCTGCCAGCGCGGCCGGGCTGGAGCGCGCTGACCCTTCTGCCGGTGCCGGCGCGGCAGAGTTCCTACGATCCGCTGCTTATCGCGCTGTTCATCACGCTGACCGGCGGCCTCGCGGCGCTGGGGCTGCATCGCTTCGGCTCGCGCGCCTTGCGCCGGGCGGTGCCCTGGGGGTGCGGCTTTCTCACCGAGGGCAGCGCGGCGCTGCCGGCGGGCACGCAGTATTCGCCCGCGGGGTTCAGCCAGCCGATCCGCCGCGTGTTCGCGACATTGCTGTTCCGCGCCCGCGACGAGGTGGCGATGATGCCGCCGGGGACGACCGCGCCGGCCCGCTTCGCCAGCCGCATCACCGATCCGGTATGGGATGGCGGCGCGCTGACGCTGGCCGCGCTGATCAACCGCGCCGCCGACCGCGCCAACCGGCTGCAGTTCCTCACCATACGGCGCTATCTCGCGATGGTGTTCGTGACGCTGCTGATCCTGCTCGCGACGGTGGCGCTATGGGCCTGATCGTGCATCTTGCCCTGCAGGCGCTGGAAATGGCGATCGCGCTGCTGGCGGCGCCGCTGCTGACCGGCTTCGTGCGCAAGGTCAAGGCGCGGTTGCAGCGCCGCGCCGGGCCGCCGCTGCTGCAGGTCTATCGCGACCTCGCCCGGCTGGTGGCGAAGGAGGCGGTGGTGCCCGAGGCATCCTCGTGGCTGTTCCGCGCGTCCCCTTACGCGATCTTCGCCGCCACCTGGGTCGCCGCGGCGCTGGTGCCGGAATTCGCGACCAATCTGCAATTCTCCTGGTCGGGCGACCTGATCGTGATCGTCGCACTGCTCGGCAGCGCGCGCTTTTTCCAGATGCTGGCGGCCCTCGATTCCGGCACCGCCTTCGGCGGCATCGGCGCGAGCCGGGAGGCGATGCTCGCCTCGCTCGCCGAGCCGGCGATGCTGATGATCGTCTTCACCGTCGCCCTCGTCGCCGGCACCAGCCAGCTTTCGGCGATCGCCACTTTCATGCATTCCGGCGCCGAGGGGCTCAGGCTGTCGCTCGCGCTCGGGCTCGTCGCGCTGGTGATGGTGGGGCTGACCGAGACAGGGCGATTCCCGGTCGACAATCCGGCGACGCATCTCGAACTGACCATGGTGCATGAGGCGATGGTGCTTGAATATTCCGGGCGGCATCTCGCGCTGATCGAGCTGGCCGGGGCGATGCGGCTGCTGCTCTACATGTCGCTGATCGCCTGCATCTTCGCGCCCTTCGGCATCGCGCCGCCGGGTGCCGGGCCCGCTTCCCTCGCGCTGGGGCTTACGAGCTATGCCGGCAAGCTGGGCTTCGGCGCGGTGGCGCTGGCCGGGTTCGAGACGACGATCGCCAAGATGCGGGTCTTCCGGATTCCGAATTTCGTCGGCGCGGCGCTGATGCTCGGCCTGCTCGGCACGCTGCTGCTGTTCATGTCGGCCTCGCTGTGACGCTGATGCTCGCCCCCTTCACGCCCGGCGCCACCGCCTTCGGCCTTGCCCATGTGCTGGCGGGCGCGCTGGTGCTGGTCAGCCTGATGATGCTGTATCAGGACCGGCTGCCGGCGCTGGTCAATGTGCTGGCGCTGCATGCCGCCCTGCTCGGCGTCGCGGTCGGCTGGCAGGCATGGTTGCAGCAGGCGCCGGAACTCTACATCACCGCGGCGATCGCGATCGGGTTCAAGGCGGTGGCGATCCCGCTGGCGCTGCACCGGATCATCGAGCGGCTCGACATCCATCGCGAGGTCGAGACGGTGGGCGGGATCAGCCTGACGATGCTGGCGGGGATCGGCCTCGTCGCGCTGTCGCTGCTGGTGATGCTGCGCACCGCCGCCCAGGCCGACGCGCTGGCGCGGGAGGATCTGGCGCTCGCGCTGTCGGTCATACTGATCGGCATGCTGATGATGGTCACACGGCGCAACGCGGTGAGCCAGATCGCAGGGTTCATGATGCTGGAGAACGGGCTGATCCTCGCCGCCGCGGGTGCCGAGGGCATGCCGCTGGTGGTGGAGATCAGCGTCGCCTTCTCGATCCTGATCGCGTTCATCGTGATCGGCGTGTTCCTGTTCCGCATCCGCGAGCGGTTCGACACGGTGGACAGCGCGGCGCTGGACGCGTTCCGGGGAGAATTGCAATGACCGGGACGGGCGCCGCCTTCGCCGCGGTGATCGCCACCCTCGCCATTCCGGCCGGCGCTATGCTGCTGCTCGCCTTCATACCCTCCTGGCGGCTGGCCGCGCGGCTGAACGCGCTGGCGAGTTTCGCGACGGTTTCCGCCGCCGCCGTGCTGCTGTTTCGCCAGCCAGCGCCGGACGGGCTGTTCCTGGTCGATGGGCTGAACATCGCCTTCCTGCTGCTGAACGGCCTGGTCGGCTTTACCACCAGCCTGTTCAGCGCGAGCTATATCGGCCACGAGATCGGCACCGGCCGCCTCGCGCCGCATCATCTGCGGCTCTATCACGCGATGTACCAGGCGATGATGCTCGGCATGAATCTCGCGCTGGTCAGCAACAACCTTGGCCTGATGTGGTTCGGCGTCGAGCTCGCCACGCTGTCGACGGTGATGATGGTGGGGCTTTACCGCACGCCGGCGGCGATCGAGGCGTCGTGGAAATATCTCATCCTCGGCAGTGTCGGCATCGCGCTCGCGCTGTTCGGCACGATCCTGGTCTATCTCGCGGCCCAGCCGGCGCTCGGCGGCGGGATGAAGGCGATGCAGTGGACCGGCCTGCTCCGCCACGCCGCTTCACTCGACCCGGCGTTGCTCGATGTCGGCTTCGTGTTCCTGCTGATCGGCTACGGCACCAAATCCGGGCTGGTGCCGATGCACGCCTGGCTGCCCGACGCCCATGCCGAGGGGCCGACGCCGATTTCCGCCGTGCTGTCCGGCCTGCTGCTGAATGTGGCGCTCTACGCGCTGCTGCGCTTCAAGATCCTGCTCGCGGCGAGCCACGCCAGCATCGCCGCCGGGAAACTGATGGAAGGGTTCGGCCTCGCCACGCTCTTCTTCGCCGCGATCATGCTCTACCGGAGGCGCGATATCAAACGCCTGTTCGCCTATTCCTCGATCGAGCACATGGGCATCATCACCTTCGCTTTCGGCATCGGCGGGCCGATCGGCAATCTCGCAGGGCTGTTGCAGATGGCGATGCACAGCCTGACCAAGTCAGCGATCTTCTTCGCGGTCGGCCATGTGGCACAGGCCAAGGGGACGCAGAAGATCGCCGAGATCGGCGGGCTGACGGCGAGCCATCCCTTCCTCGGCTGGACGCTGGCGGCCGGCATCGCGGCGATTGCGGGCCTGCCGCCCTTCGGCATCTTCACCTCGGAGTTCCTGCTGATCACCTCGACCTTCGCCCGCGCCCCGCTGCTCGCGGTGCTGCTCGGCCTCGGCATCCTGCTTGCCTTCGGCGCGCTGCTGCTGCGGATGACCGGGCTTTGCTTCGGCGCGCCGAGCCCGGGCAACGCGCCGAGTTCCGCCGCCGCGATGCCGCTGCTGCTGCATCTCGGAATCGTGCTCGCCGTCGGCATCGCGCTGCCGGGATTTCTGTATGACTGGTTCGCCCATGCCGCCGCCCTGCTCGGCTGACGCGCCGCTTGTGGTCGATGCCGCCGGATGGCGCGCCGCCGGTTCGGCACTCGCCGCGGGGGAGCGCGTGCTGGTCGCGGTCTGGGCGGCGCGGGACGATGCGGGGGCGCGCGTTCATCTGGCGACGCGGCGGCCGGACGGAGGCGATCTCGCGGTGATCGCCCTGCGCGCGGAGGACGGTTCATACCCGTCGATCGGGCGGCATCATCTGGGAGCGATCCTGATGGAGCGGGCCTTGCAGGATGCGAGCGGGCTGCGCGCCGAGGGATTGCCCGATCCTCGCCCCTGGCTCGACCATGAGCAGGACTTCGCGTTCCTGCCGGCCGAGGGCGAGGGGCTGCACCGGATTCCGGTGGGGCCGATCCATGCCGGGACGATCGAGCCGGGGCATTTCCGCTTCACGGTGAACGGCGAGACGATCGTGCGGCTGGAGGCGCGGCTGGGCTACACGCGCAAGGGCACGCTCGGGCTGATGCGGGGCACCGCGCCCGATGCCGCGGTGCGGCTGGCCGGGCGGGTTTCCGGCGATTCGACCGTGGCCTATGCGTGGGCCTTTTCGCGGGCGGTGGAGGCGGCGCATGGGGTTACCGTGCCGCCACGAGCTTCTGCGCTGCGCGGGGTGATGGCGGAACTCGAACGCCTCGCCAATCATGCCGGCGATTTCGGGGCGATCTGCAATGATGCCGGGTTCCCGCTGATCAACGCCCATGCCGGCGCGCTGCGCGAGACGATCCTGCGCCAGGCCGATGCCTGTTTCGGCCACCGGCTGATGATGGACCGGATCGTCCCCGGCGGCGTTACCGCCGATCTGGCGCCCGTAGCCGCTGCGTCCCTGCGGGCCGATCTGCCGGCGTGGCTCGGGCGGTTCGAGCGGCTGGTCGAACTCTATGGCAAGACGGCCTCGTTGCAGGACCGGGTGGTCGGCGCCGGAAGACTCGCTCCCGATCTCGCCCGCCGCCTCGGCTGCGGCGGTTATGTCGGTCGCGCCGCGGGGCAGGATTTCGACGCGCGGCGCGATGTGCCCTACCCGCCCTATGACCGCCATGCGCCTGACGTGCCGTCGCTCGCGGCCGGTGACGTCGATGCGCGGGTGCGGATCAGGATTGCCGAGATCCGCGCCAGCGTCGCGCTGATCGGCGATATGCTCGACGCATTACCGGAGGGCGACATTCGCGCGGCGCTGCCGGAGGGCCGCGGCGAGGTATTCGGCTGCGCGCTGGTGGAAGGATTCAGGGGCGATATTTTCGCCGCGGTACGGCTGCGCGGCGCGGTGGTGGCGGATGTGTTCCTGCGCGATCCGTCCTGGTTTCTCTGGCCGGCGCTGGAAGCGGCGATCGAGGGCAATATCGTCGCCGACTTCCCGCTCTGCAACAAGAGCTTCAACACCGCCTATTCGGGGTGTGACCTGTAATGCGCAGAACGCTTTTCGAGAGCCTCTATCGCGGCACCCTGACCGAGCCGGCCCCGGCGCGCGACGCCGAGACCGCCGCGCTGGTCGCGGAACTCGACCGCGCGGCGCTGCGGCGGCTTGGAAGGTCACTGGCGATCCGCGCGGTGGATGCGGGATCGTGCAACGGGTGCGAGCTGGAAATCATCGCCCTCGGCAACGTGCTCTACGATCTGGAGCGGTTCGGGCTGAAGCTGGTCGCCTCGCCGCGCCATGCGGATGTGCTGCTGGTGACCGGCCCGATGACGCGGAACATGAGTGCCGCGACGCGGCTGGCCTACGAGGCGATGCCGGCGCCGAAATTCGTCGTCGCCGTCGGCGATTGCGGCCGCGATGGCGGGGTGTTCGCGGCGAGCCCGGACTGCCTCGGGGGCGCGGCGTCGGTGCTGCCGGTCACGCTCACGATTCCGGGCTGCCCGCCGCCGCCGGTCGCGCTACTGCGCGGGCTGATCAGCCTGCTGGGGTAGCGGTTCGGCGGCAGCGCGGCAGATGTTTCAGCCGTGACCGCCGGTCTCGATCGAGAGCAGGTCCTGCATATCGGTCGCGTGCTCGCTTTCCTCTTCGAGGATGTTGGTGAGCATCAGGGCGGTGACCGGGTCGTGCGGCTCGAAATGGTCGATCATCCGGCGGTAGAGGGCGATCACCTCGCGCTCGGCGGCGAGGTTGTGTTCGACGAGGCCGGCGAGGTCCGCCCTGGTGCCGAATTCGCCGAAGCGCGTTTCAAGTCCAGGCGGCGAGAAATCCGGCGTGCCGCCGAGTTCGCGGATGCGCTGGGCGATGGCGATCATGTGGCGGCGCTCGTCATTCGCCTGTTCCTGGAACTCGGCGCCGATGCGCGGCTGCTTCAGGCCGGCGAGCGAGACCGACATCATCGTGTAGCGCCAGACGCAGAGGATCTCGGCGGTCAAGGCACTTTGCAGGAGCACAAGCGCGGGATCGGCCCCCTCCGCCTCTTCCTTGAGCAACGCGCCGTGCATCTGCGCCGAGATGGCGTGCACATCCCTCAGGAACGCGTTCGGCGCTGCGCTTTCGACCTGGTCCATCACGCTGTCCACTCCGCTGATCGCCGCTTCGATACGGCGCCTGCATGATGACAGAATCGTGGCACCGACTCAACGCGCGCGGCGGCCGCGCGCGAGTTCGGTGACGATGCCATGCAGCGTGCGCAATTCCTGCTCCGTCACCTCGCCGCGCTGGAAGAAATGGCGGATGTTGCGGACCATGCCTGGGCGCTTCTGCTCGTTGCGCAGGAATCCGGCATCGTCGCATTCGGCGATCAGGTGGGTGAGGAAGTTCTCCAGTTCGCCCTTGGTCGCGACATGGGTCTTGTGGGTCTGCAGCGTGCGGACCGGCGCGGCCTCGCCGGCGATCCACCATTCATAGGCCATCACCATCACCGCCTGGGCGAGGTTGAGG